>DASTQB010000331.1:0-16881 GCA_035761985.1 Pyrinomonadaceae bacterium | reverse complement strand
GGTCGGTTATGTGAAGGGCACGAAAGTGCCCATGTTGCTGAGAATTCATGGTGGGCCAAACGCACAGGACCAGCATTCGTTCAGCCTCGAGCGGCAGATGTTTGCCGCGCACGGTTATGCAGTGCTCGCGGTGAACTATCGCGGCAGTTCCGGTCGTGGGCAGAAGTTTTCACGTGCGATTTTTGCCGACTGGGGCAACTACGAAGTGCAGGATCTGCTGGCTGGAGTTGACCACGTGGTGAAGATGGGCGTTGCGGATCCGGATCGACTCGGCGTCGGGGGCTGGAGTTACGGTGGGATCCTGACTGATTACCTGATCGCCACTGACAATCGTTTCAAAGGCGCGACCAGCGGCGCGGGCACTGCGTTTACTGTCGCTTTCTACGGGACCGATCAGTACATCATTCAGTACGATCACGAGATTGGACCACCGTGGAATCCGAAAGCATTCGAAACGTACGTAAAGATCTCGTATCCATTCCTGCATGCTGACAGGATTCAGACGCCGACACTGTTCATGGGTGGCGAACGCGATTTCAACGTACCGATCGAAGGCAGCCAGCAGATGTACCAGGCGCTGCGCAGTCTCGGGATCGACACGCAGCTCATCATCTATCTAAACGAGAACCACGGCATCCAGCGGCCGAGTTACCAGCGCGATCGGATGGAGCGATACCTTGCGTGGTACGACAAGTACGTGAAGAAAGCGTCAGCCCCCGCGAGCACCTCAACCGCTCGCTAGTGGTTGATCTGCGTTCTTCTGCGTTCATCCGCGGTTATTTTTTTGAGTAACGAAGCGAGCGTCTGAATGTCGAAAGGCTTCGTGAGGTGCGCGAAGAAGCCTTCACGCGACGCTCGATGCACGTCTTCAGGTCGGCCAAAACCCGTCAACGCAACCGCCGGCACATTCTCTTTCCCCGGCATCTGCCGCAGCTTACTCAAAAACTCAAAACCATCCATCTCCGGCATCGAAATGTCCGACAACACCACGTCAAACTCTTTCCCGCTCGCAAGCTTCAGCGCGTCAAAACCGCTCGTCGCAACACTCACCACTGCGCCACTAATCTCCAGCAGGTGTCGCACCATCTCAGTCGTATCTTCCGAGTCGTCAACCACCAGTACACTCAACCCGTGAAGCGTGTTGCCACTCAGCGCCCCGACCTGGCTGGACGTTGACTTCGACTGCACACTGCGCGGCAGATGAATCGTAAACGTCGCGCCTTTCCCTGCACCTTCGGAATGCGCAGTTACAGAACCGCCGTGCAGCTCGACGAGTTGCTGGACCACTGCAAGGCCGATTCCCATGCCCGCCTGAACACGATTCGTGCCCGAATCCGCCTGCCGGAAGATCTCGAAGATGTGAGGCAGGAACGACGAATCGATTCCCTGGCCGTTGTCTGACACTTTGAGGATGATGTGCTTTCCATCCTCTTCCAAACGGACTTCGATCCGCCCGCCGTTCGGCGTAAACTTCACCGCGTTGTTCAGAAGATTCCAGATGATCTGTTCGAGCCTGACCGGATCCGCTTTGACAAACAGCAGATCGTCGGGCGCACTGACCTCAATCGAAATCTCCTTACTCATCGCATCAGCGTAAACTGTTTCGATGGCATTCTCGATCGACTTCACCGGTGAAACTGTCTCGAGGTTCAACTCGAGTTTCCCACTCCGCAGCCGCGACAGATCCAGCAGATCACGGATCAGTTTCGACTGCGCCACTGCGTTACGCTTCACTGCATCCGCCATGCGCCGCAAATTCGCAGACGCTCTGATCTCCTCCATCCGCAGCAACAACTCCGCGTAACCAAGAATAACGTTCAGCGGGTTCCGCAACTCGTGCGACATGATCGCCAGGAACTCATCCTTCAGACGATTCGCTTCTTCCGCTGTTTCGCGCAGTTGGTGCTCGCGCGAGAGCAACTGCTCACGCTCTTCTTCGACGCGTTTTCGTTCGAGATAATCCGCGGTTTGACGGGCCAGCAGGTCCATCAAACGCAGTTCCTGTTCGGTGGGCCGGTGAGGTTCGGCGAAGTGCGTGGAAACCATGCCCAGCAGGGTCCCGCTGCTACTCACCAACGGCAACGATTGCACGGCGCGCACGCCTGCTTCCAGCAACGCCGTGAGCTCGGGCTTGCCTTCAAAAATCTCGCTTTCAGTTATATCTTCGACGACTACACGTTGGTGCGTCTGCATCGCAAGGCCGCAGGTCGAGTGTCCGCCGGTGACCTTCTCAAAAAACTTCAGAAACGGCTCGTCAAATCCGCGCTGCACCGCGATTTTAAGCGTGCGCGAGTGAGTGTCGAACAACTGAATATTGCCTTTGTCAGCCCCGCTGATCTCAATCGCAACGTTTAGGATCTCGCCCAAACAGCCGGGCACATCGTGTCCCTCTTTCGCGCAATGAGCGCCGATTTCGTTCAGCCTTCTCATCGCCTTCAAGTCGGCGGCGCTGTGTTTGAGAATCGCAAACAGCTGTCTTTCGCTATCGCGCAGTTCTTTCGTGCGCTCTGCAACCTGCTCTTCCAAGCCTTCTTTGGCCTGGCGGAGTTTCTCTTCAAGTGCCTTCTGTGCAGTAAGGTCGGTGACGACGATACTGATCGAGTTTGTCTGCGGTTGCAGTTTCGCAAACGACATCAGCACGGGAACTTTACGCCCGTTGCCGGTGCTCAACGTGTACTCCCGTCGGATGCTCTGCCCGCGCGCGATTTTCAGGTCTTCGAGAAACTGCCCGCGATGTTCGGGGATGATTAAGTCGCCAAACGGGACACCGCTCGCATTCCCCTCGCTCAAACCAAGGATGCTTCCAAAGTGACGATTGCTGTAGAGAATGAACGAATCGGGAGAAACGCTCACGGCTCCCTCGTTCATCTCGTCGATCATGAGCCGGTAAGGATAGTCGGCACTCGTTAGCGTGTAGATAACTTCGCCCTTGGGACCATCGATGACAAGGGCGTCGACTTCGCCTTCCCGGATCGCACGCAAGGTCTCCTCTGCTTCATACAGACGTTGTTGAAGCTCGGCCGTTTCTTCGTCCACCTGTGTGATACGTTCTCTTTGTTGTGCCATTGCTTGTTCATTACAGGAGGCGTTCACGTACGAACGCCCTCGCTATCCTGCCGCTTGTAAATGTCCAATCCCACAAGGATCTTTTGCGTGTTTGAGAGATCGCCCACGAACTTTCTCAGAGGCTTTGGCAGTCGCTTCACGAGAGTTGGTGCCGCAATGATCTGCTCTTCACGCGCCGCATCGGGGTTTTTGTAAATATCGATCACTTCGAGTTCGTAATCCTGTGGAAGATGCTCCTCGCAGATCTTCTTCAGGTTTGAAACCGCTCTCAGTGATCTCGCAGACGAACCGCTGACGTAAAGCCGCAGGATATATTTCGCGCCCCTGAGTGTTTTACGTTTTAGGGCTTCTTCAAAAGCTTCCGTTGCATATCGAAGGTTTGTCTCAACCTCACCGCTGTCGGGTTGTGCATTCGGATCTTTTGCTCTTGTCATACCCCCCCTTGCTTCGTAAAGCCTAACGTGGCTGGATATCAAGTCCAACCAGAACGCGCTCGGTGTTGGAAAGGTCGCCGATGATCTTTCGGATCGGCTGTGGTAGTTTCCGCACGAGCGTCGGGACCGCCAGTATCTGGTCCCCACGGGCCAGAGTCGGGTTTTCCATCAAATCGACGACTTCAATGTGATACTTACCTTTTAGATACTCCTCGCAAATCTCTTTGAGGTTCTTGAACGCAGTAATCGATCGTGGTGTTTGACCGGCAACATAAAGGCGCAGGTTCCAACGCGCGGCTTCGCTGTTGTTCGCCTGTGGTGAGTGACCGTTGGCCGGCGATCGTTTTTTCTGTTTTGCGGGGGTAGTCTTCATCAAACCGTTCCTTTCCGTGCTTTTTTCGCACCGTTTTCGTCTATCGGCACTCCGCTCTTGTCAGCTTTACGCAACCGCGCGATCTCGAGGCGCTGGTCCGCGACTACTTGCAGCCGTCGTTGTTCTTCATCCAACTCCTTCAGGATTGCATCGCGCTCGGCTTCGTATTGTCCTTTGAGTGCCAGCAACTGCGCTTCGTACAACTCCTTCTTGCGGCGCAGTTCTCGTTCTTTGCGTTCTGTAGCCAGGCGGCGTTCAACTTCAGCCGCAGTTTCGCGCGCGACTTGCGACGAGCGCGCAGTTCCCATCAAGACGCCTTCGGAACCGATGTAGGCGTCAACAAGTTCGACCCCGTGACTGGTGAGCAGAAATTCACGCACCTGGTTAGAGTGCGCAATTCCGCGCGCCTTAAGAATGTAGAGTCCCCGGTTTCGTTCGCCGTTCGTCTCAATATTTTTAACGAGCAACCACGCGTCCATCAGCGACGAGACGCCGACTTCCGAGTCTTCAACCTCTTTGCCGGCCGAGGTCAGGCTCGTAAACATCCCGGTGATCTCCTTCATCTTGAGAAAATCGATCAGGCGGGTGAGCATGGCCTTGGTATCACCTTCGTCGGCCACTGCCAGAAAATTCGTAATCGGATCGACCACCACAACTGAAGGCTCGTATTCACTGATGACTTTGTGCATCAATGTGAGGTGCAGTTCCAGACCGTAGCTGGACGGTCTCGCGTTCTGAAACTTCAGCAGCCCTTTCTTTACATGCCGTTCCAGATCGATGCCCACCGATCGCATGTTGCGAATGATCTGATCGTGCGACTCTTCAAACGCAAAGAACATCGCTCGCTCGCCGCGGCGGCAAGCGGCGTCGACGAAGTGAGCGGCGATCGTGCTCTTACCCGTTCCCGCAGTTCCCGACACAAGGATCGAACTCCCGCGATAAAAACCCTCGCCACCCAACATGTTGTCGAGACGCTGGATGCCACTGGAGACTCGTTCAGTCGATGCGCTATGAGTCAAACCGAGCGACGTAATGGGGAGGACTGAAAAACCGTCCTGGTCGATCAGGAACGGATATTCGTTTGTACCGTGCGACGTGCCGCGATACTTGACGATGCGCATGCGGCGCGTCGAGATCTGCTTCTCCACGCGGTTGTCGAGCAGGATGACGCAGTCGGCCACGTACTCCTCGAGGCCGTAGCGGGTCAACGTGCCTTCGCCGCGTTCGCAGGTAATGAGTGCCGTGACGCCTTTCTCTTTCAACCAGCGGAAGAGGCGGCGTAGTTCTGCACGAATAATTGCTTCGTTGGGCAGGGCGGAGAATAGTGCTTCGAGCGTGTCGAGCACGACGCGTTTTGCGCCGAGTTGATCGATGGCATGTCCCAAACGCAGGAACAGTCCTTCGAGGTCGTACTCACCCGTTTCCTCGATTTCGGAGCGCTCGATAAAGACGTAGTCGAGCAGGATTTTCTTTTCCGCGGCGAGTTGCTTCAGGTCGAAACCGAGTGAAGCGACGTTTCTGGCGAGTTCTTCGTCAGTTTCTTCAAACGAGATAAACACGCCGGGTTCGTTATAAAGCGTGGCGCCGCGGACGAGAAATTCCATGGCGAAGAGCGTCTTGCCGGCGCCGGCGCTGCCGCAAACGAGTGTGGGACGGCCGGCGGGCAGACCGCCGCCGGTGATTTCGTCAAAACCAGGGATTCCCGTGCGTTCCTTTTTCAGCCCTTCGAGAGGCTTGGCACGATTTCGTCGGGCTTCTCTTGACACTAAGATCCTCCAACACAGACACGTGTTCGGGGGGCTAAATGGAGACTTCAAAGGGGAAAGCGTTTTATACCACAATTCCACATTTGGTTTGTAGAGGGGGGTGAATAGGTCGTATAGGACCTATAGGACTCATAGGACCTATAGGACTTATATACGTCTTATAGGTCTTATAGGTCTTATAGGTCCTATACGACCTATAGGTCCTATTACAACGCGATGCCCCAGGGGCCGTTGCCGGCCTTGATGGTCGTGAGGACCTGGTTTGTGCTGGTGTCGACGACGGTTACGTCGTTTGATAAACCGTTTGCTGTATACAACTTACGCCCGTCAGCCCTCAACGCGACGCCCCACGGCCGTTTCCCTACCGGTATAAGCGTGATCAACGTCAGTTGCTCCCCATCGATCACGGCTACGTTATTGCTCCGCCCCGTAGCCACATAAACCCGTTTCCCATCCGGCGAAACCACCACGCCTTTCGGCTTCGACTGCGCCGAAGCGTCGCCCTTCGGCAGCTCAATCGTCTTGATCACCGTGTGATCCTTCGTATCCACCACCGAAATCACGTTTCCATTCTCCGCCGTAACGTACGCGCGCGTACTGTCAGCCGTGAACGCAGCCTCCCGCGGACGCGCCCCAACGAGAAACGTCTTCACAACCTGCCCCGTCTTCGTGTCGATAACGGTAACGGTGCTACTCGTTTCAGACGTGATGTAAACCCAACGCCCATCCGGACTGATCGCCGCACCTTCAGGCTCCAAACCCACAGGCATCGTCGCGATCACGCGATTCGCTTTGACGTCAGTGATCGACGCAGTGCCGGCATCTTCGTTCGCGATGTAGAGCCGTGTCGCAGCATCATCGAGCACGAAGTTCTCCGGATCCGTGCCCGCATCATACTCAGCCAGCACTTTCCCATTCGGATCGAGCTCAACGATCTTGTCTTCACCCTGCGACTGGTTACTCGGACTCGTGATCGCCACCCAGATCCGGTCTTTCTTGTTGCTGATCCGAATCCCTCTCGGCCGCCCGCCGACGTTCAGCGTCGAAACAACCTGGTCCGTCGCGGTGTCGATCACCGTGATCGTCCCATCGCGTTCATTCGTGACGAACGCGAGGGGTCCTGAAGGCTTGCTCGTGCAACCGACGAACGTAAAGGCAAGAAGGACCACTAACGCCTTCTTTGCCACGCGCATTTCAGCTTCTCTGAGCCATCCGGCAAACAACGCGAGCCCCGCGATCACGTAAACCAATCCAGCAGGAATCCACATGATCAATCCCCCTAGTTGTTGGTCCTCGAGCGGAGTCAGTCCCCATGAAGCCGTCGAACCGATGTACGACGGATACCAGACCGATCCCGCGATCGTGATCAGCGCGCCGAGTGCGCCACTGTGGACCGACGTCGTAAACACGTAGAGCACGGCGGCGCCATAACCCATCGCGCCCTGTGGTCCATGAATGAGCGCCCACCAGAAAAGCAGTGCCGAGAGTAGAAACGACAGATGTTGAAGTGTGTGAACTGACTCGTAACGCAGCACTGCTTCGAAGAGCATAGGTATGTGCCACATCCATAAAGCGACTGCATGGACCAGCCACGCTACAAGCGGAATCGTGAGTGCTCGCCACGCGCGGTTGAACCAACGAAGCTTTGCAACGTTGCCAACGCGACGCGACCAATCGACAGGCAACGCCCAGAGGAACGCGATGACGGGCCTCCCTAAAACGAGTAAAGGCGCGGCGACGAGCATGAGTATTTCATGCTGCGACATGTGCGCCGAGAACAGCACGCGTCCCCATGCATGCACAGGCGAAACGAGGGCGACGAAGAGCGCAAGCCACCCACCCGCAAAGCACAGCGCTTCCCACGTTCGTATCGATCTTCGCTTCGGAGCCTCATGCCACAACCGCCGCAATCCGACGACAAACAACACACCCGAGATCACAAGCGACGTCGTAACCAGCGGCTCAAAACTCCACGCACGAATAAGATCGTACCAGTCATGTGGTTTTCCACCATGAATCATCATCTGCGTTTACTGCGTCATCCGCGGCTACCGCTGGCACGGGTCAAACACCACGATCGCGATGAATTGCGCAATCATTATGTGCAAAGAGATCACGCTGGCCAGCATTCCCAAAACCGCAATGAATGTAATGCGCGTCGGGAGATCGTCCGACTCACTCGGCCACGTCACGCGTTCTCGCCTCCAGATCCGGTGCCCAACGATTACGGAACCAATCGTGAGGACTATAGCGAGCAACATGACTCCATACAGCGCGATTGTCCGTTGCGCTGAGCACGCATGACGGACCAGCACGAAGTTGATCTCGTGCGCGAGTGCGGTTAGCACTGGCCCAACGATCAACAGCAGCCACAGCGCCCTCGGAGTTCTTTCCTGACGTTGCTCCACCATAACTCTCATGCCATCCGTGGCGTGAAGTAAATGATCGCGTAAAGAAACAACCAGACTCCCACAACCCAGTACCAGTAAACACCAAGCGTCACGATGTCAACGCGGTGCTTGATGTCATACTGATACTTGAAAATCCATATCGTGAGCACGATCGCTTCAACCGTCATGACGATCAGATGCAGCGTGTGCATGCCGAGTATGAACCAGACTGCGGAACCATAAGCGTTGCTGTCCCAGCGAAAGTAAAAAGCCGGAAACTCGAAAGCTCGCAGGACGAGCGCGGCTACTCCAAACAGGATGCACGCGATCAGACCGATTCTTGAGAGAGTTATTTGATTACGACGCGCGGAAAGATCGGTCACGATCATCGGCGCGCAACTCGCTACCAGCAAAATCGTGTTTGCAGTTCCAAACGCGACTTCCGGCAAGGGCCTCAGTGTGTCAGTCAACTGCGCGATCGGCGGCGGCCACAAAGTAAAATTCTGTCGCAGGTAGAAGTATGTGGCGATGAGAATGCCAAACATCGTCGTCTCGATCGCGAGCAGCACGGCGTTTCCCCACCACACGGGATCGTGGGTATCAAACTGGTGCTTCGGCAGTTCAGAGATGTCGATGACAGTGCGCGTGCTCATACTTCCTTTGGTTGCAACTCAGGCGATCCTGAAACTCCAGTCTTACGTTCTCCGGTTTCGCGCGCCGTGCGGTTTTCATAGTTCGGGTGCGCAAAAAACCAGCCGATAATTGCGAGCCCGGATAGAATCATTCCGATTAGAATGGACCACGGCGTGAAGATACCGCCGATGAAAGTCACAGCCGTGCCGAGTGCGACCATCGCGGGCCAGATCGATGGTCCAGGAATCTCGAAGCGCAATTGCGGTTGTGCATCCATCACACTCGTAACCACGGTTTCGCGTTGCTTGGTGCTCAGACCACGCAGCACTGCCGCATTCTCAGGCATCTGCCACAGCGGATACTGCCCATAAACCACGGGAATGTTATGAAAGTTGTAATGCGGTGGCGGTGAAGACGTGTGCCACTCGAGCGTGTCCGCCGCCCATGGATTATCACCGGCCACGACACCGGCGCGGCGTGCCCAGAATACATTCACAACAAACACCAACACGCCAAACGCGAGCACAAACGCACCGATCGACGCGATCAGGTTCAGCGTTCCCCAACCGGTCTCCGGCAGGTACGTGTAGACGCGTCGAGGCATTCCGTTCAGCCCGAGTTGATGCATCGGAAAGAAGACGAGATTGAAACCGATAAACATCAACCAGAAATTCCAGTGGCCTGCACGTTCGCTCAACATGCGGCCGGTCCACTTCGGAAACCAATAGTAGAAAGCGCCGAAAAGTGGAAACACAGAACCGCCAATCAGCACGTAATGCAGGTGTGCGACGACGAAGAAAGTGTCGTGAACCTGAAGATCGAGCGGCACTGACGCGAGCATCACGCCCGTCAATCCACCGAGCACAAAGATCGCGAAGAAGCCCAGCACGAAGAGCAGCGGTGTTTTGAGGTTCAACTTGCTGCCCCAAAGAGTCGCGATCCAGCAGAAGATTTGTATACCACTCGGAATCGCGATCATCATGCTCGCCGCCGAGAAGAAACTCTGGCCCATCTGCGGGATCGGCGTCGCAAACATGTGGTGCACCCACAGACCAAAACCGATAAACCCCGTTGAGATCAGCGACAGCACGAGGACCAGGTAACCGAAGATCCGCCTGCGCGTGAACGTGATGATGATCGGAGAAATAAATCCCAGCGCGGGGATGAAGATGATGTAAACCTCCGGATGCCCGAAAAACCAGAACAGGTGCTGGTAGAGAATGGAGTCGCCGCCTTCCGCGGGATTGAAGAAGTGTGTATCGATGAGTCGATCGCTTGCGAGCAAACTGCTCGCGAGCATCACCGCAGGCATCGCGAAGACGATCATGAACGCTGTGACGAGTTGTGCCCACACGAACAGCGGTATGCGATTCAGCGACATTCCCGGCGCACGCATTTTGAAAACCGTGCCGATGATCACCGCCGCGCCCACGAGTGCTGAGATCTCGGTGAAAGTGATCATCTGGGCCCAGATGTCCACGCGCTTGCCGGGCGAGTAAGCAGGGCCGGAAAGCGGTACATAAGAAAACCAGCCTGCGTCTGGTCCAGTGTTCAGAAAGAAACCCGTGTACAGGAGAATGCCACCGATGAGATAGACGAAGTAGCCGTACGCGTTGAGGCGCGGGAAAGCGACGTCGCGCGCGCCGACCATCAACGGCACGAAGTAGATTCCCATCGCAGTCATGATGGGCACCGCGAAGAGAAACATCATCGTGGTGCCGTGTACCGTGAAGAACTGGTTGTACTGATCGGGACTGAGGAAGTGATTGTCCGGAAAGGCAAGCTGGATTCGCATCGCCGCCGCTTCGATCCCGCCGAGGACGAAAAACACGAACGCCGTGACGATGTAACGCAACCCGATCACTTTGTGATCGGTTTCCATGAGCCAGCCGCTGAAACCGCGCGGGCGCGCCCACGTGCGCTCGAGTTCTTCCTTCTCGCTCGCCATCTCGGCGGCCAGATCTTCATCGCTCATTTCGATGGTGCGCACTTTACCATCGCGCTTCTTATCGGCGTCTGCTCTCTCTGTTCTTTCGCGGCTCATTTCAAGCTCTGTAAATAATCAACTAACGCCTGCAATTGATCCTCGCCGAGATTGTTCGCCGGCATTCGATTGCCGGGTTTGAATTGCTGCGAATCTTTGATCCACTCACGCAAATGTTCGCGCGTATTCGTCAGCGAAGCGGCGGCAATCATCTGCCGGCTGCCGACGTGCGTCAGGTTTGGTCCAATGTTCGAACCCGCCGGCGTGCCGCTGATCGCATGACACATCACACACGTTGTCGACATAAACACTTGCTGCCCGAGCTTTTGCGAATCAGTTGTTGGCGTAACAGAGGTCCGCGTCTGGTTCTCCCGCCACGCGTTGAACTGCTCCTGCGGCTCCGCCACCACCCACAGCGCCATTCGCGCATGCTGCAAACCGCAGTACTCCGCACACTGGCCGCGATAAACTCCGGGCTTGTCAGCCTGCAGCCAGATCGTGTTGATCTTGCCGGGTATCAGATCTTTCTTGCCCGACAGGTTCGGCACCCAGAAACTGTGAATCACATCGTTTGCACGCAAAGTGAACGTGACGGGCACGCCGACAGGGATGTGGATCTCGTTCGCAGTCGTGAAGATGTTGCTCGCATCAACGTCGAGATAGCGAACTTCCCACCACCATTGGTAACCCGTGATCTCGATCGTCAAACCACCTTTAGCTGCAAGCTCGGCGCTCAGCGAACGTCCGGTTAAGAAGCTCGCCACTGTAAAGACAAACAGGATGACGATGGTGATCGACAGCGCGGCGATCACCACTGTTCGCCGTCGATGCTCCGAGTCCTCAGGCGGATCGAGAACAGGCGCCGTCAACTCTTCTTCGCGCTTTGACTTCTTCAATCCAATCAGCAAAGCGATCATCACGAGGACGAAAACGATCGTGCAGACCCAGAACATCAACCACCACAGATCGCTAATGTTGCCAGCTTGCGGTCCCGCAGGATTGATCGCGTTATGAATGCCTCCGCACGAGGAAACACACAGCGACACGCCGAGCGCCAACACGCACCGAACGATAGGCCGCGCTGTTTCTCTTGCTCTCATGGTGAAGTTGACTGTTCCGCGGCTTCCCTCTTTGTGCGTTGCTCCGAGCGCCGCGCGTTCATCGAGTCGTTCCGGCTTGGCGAGACGTCTTTCTGCAACTGCCCGCTCATCGAGCGCACGTATCCGACGAGCTGCTGCACCTGGTTGTCGGGAATCTTCTGCCGAAACGAAGGCATGCCGTTTGGACGCCCTTCTACGATCGTCGAGTAAATGTTTTCCGAAGCCTGACCGTAGATCCAGACCTCGTCCATCAACGGTGGTCCAATACCGCCGCCGCCGTTGAAGTGACATCCACTGCAGTTGTATTGCGTGTAAAGACGTTTGCCTTCATTCAGGTCGAAGGCGCGTTCTTCGGACGGGTTCTGCACCGGCTGAGGCAAACCCGGAGTGCCGGGATGAATGTCGCTCATCGTGACGCTGTAAGACTTGAAGCCGGCCGGAGGCGTCGTAAACTTTCGCTGCTCGCGTTTGCACGCGGCCACGGATAAAAACAAAGCAACACAGATCAGAACGGATCTAAACACCCGCGCCTCCTTTCTCACGATCGACTCGCGGAATTTGGTATTCCTCGAGTAGTTGATCGATCTCTGCGCGCCTTTTTTCGAGAATCTCGTCGAGACGATCTTTCAACTCCTGATCGTCGCGTCGCACACCCATCGAGATATCAAACACAAACGGCAGAAACGGCTGATCGATCTGCGGGGAGACAGGCACCACTTCCATCGGTACGCGCGATCGCTTCGCAAAGAACCCCGCCAGCGGTCCCCAGACGATCGCCACGTCGATGTCGCGTTTCTCGACTGCATCGACGATACGCGCGGGTGGATTCGGCTTGCTGTAGTCGCCGTAAACAGTGAAGCCTTTGACGTTGCCGACGATGTTGCGGCGGCCGAGTGCGTGCGCAGGCGGCGCGTTGCTGAAGTCGTCGCCGATGATCTGCACGCCGATCTGGAGTTTCTTGAGCAAAGGATCGTCAAGTGAGTCGATCTTCAATCCGCTGTCTTTGCGGTAAAGGAAAACATACGAAGAGCGGTAATAGGGCTTCGTCGTCAACGCAAGCTCAAACCCCTGCGGCACGCCGAGCACGATGTCACACACGCCCGCTCGCAACGTGTTGCGGAAGAAGCCGCGTCGCTGCGCCCACCACGTGTACTCGACGCGCTCGCCCAGCTCCTGGGCCAGCAGGTCTGCGAGCTTGTTTTCAAAACCCTCGCCACGTTCGTTCGAGAACGGAAGATTGTTCGGATCGGCGCAGACGCGAAGCACGCCCGGAGGACGAGTAAACGCAGGCGCAGCAGCGACTGACGATACTGCCGGCGGCTTGTTCTCGGCACATCCAACCGTCAACAAAGCACACACACACAACGCAGCTCTAAGGAAGCGCAAAGACATAAAGCATGCCTCCCTTCTGCGTGTACTGCGGCAGGTCGCCCATCGCACCGGCGAACCCCAACGCCGCCGTTACGTCCCGCGAATCAAGTCCGGCCGCGACAATCACACCGGACCAGCCGCCGACACCCGCGAGGATGGCGATGTACTGCTTCCCATCCGGTCCTCGATAACTCACCGGCTGCCCGATGATTCCCGAGCCGCATTTGAACTGCCACAACACGGTCCCGTTCTTCGCATCGACTGCTTTGAACCAGCCATCCATCGTGCCGTAGAAAACAACGTCGCCGGCCGTCGCCACTGCACCGCTCCACACCGGAAAGTTTTCACTGATGGCCCACACCTTTTCGTTCTTCACCGGGTCCCACGCGAGAAACTCGCCGCGATTGCCGCCTGGTCCTGCGTACATGCGCACGTTCGCGCCGACGTAAGGCGTGCCTGCGATGTAGTTCGCTTCGAGACCTTCCATGTCCATGCAGAGATTCTGGTGCGGGATGTAGATCAGTCCGGTGCGCGGCGAGAACGCGGACGGCTGCCAGTCTTTCGCACCCGGCGCAGCTGGACAGATCTCGCGCACGACTTTGCCGACCTCAGTGTCTTTCTCAGGGTTGTAGATGATCCGCCCCGTGCTTAGATCGACGCCGTGAGATGACGTGATGTAGTGAAACGGATTCGCAGAAAGCACCTGGCCGTTCGTGCGGTCCATCACGTAGACGTAACCGTTCCGTTCAGGACGGACCAGCACCTTGCGCGGCTGGCCATTCACCGGAATGTCGAGCAGGATCTGTTCGTTGACGGCGTCGTAGTCGTGCAGGTCGTGTGGGCTGAACTGGTAGAACCAGCGCGCCTGGCCAGTGTCGACGTCGCGTGCAAAGATTCCCGACGTCCACTTGTTGTCACCCGGACGTTGATCGGCGTTCCATGGTCCAGGATTTCCGGTGCCGTAAAAGATCAGGTTCGACTCGGGATCAAAAGAGATCCAGCCCCACGCCGTGCCGCCGCCGATCTTCCATGCGTCAGTGGGCCAGCTCGTGACGCCGAGCTCTTTCCCCTGGTCCTGTTGATAATAGGGACGAAAGTCCTCGCCGATCAGGCAATCGGCGTCAGGGCCGGTGTGATATGCGCGCCATGCGATCTTCCCGTCAGTTGCATTCAAAGCCGTAAGCCAGCCGCGCACGCCAAACTCACCGCCGCTGTTACCAACGAGCACTTTTCCTTTAACGACGAGCGGCGCCATCGTCATCGACTCGCCGAGATTGATGTCGCCGACTTTCGTCTTCCAGATCTCCGTGCCCGTTGTGGCGTCGAGCGCGATGGTGTGGTTGTCGAGCGTGTTGAAGAAGATCCTGTTTTCCGAGTAGACCACGCCGCGATTGACGACGTCGCAACACGCGACGCCCTGCGCTGAAGAGACCGGGTTGGGTTCGTACTTCCATTTCATTGGACCACCCGGCTGCGTAAGATCGAGTGCGTACACGATGTTTGGATATGGCGTAATCACATACATCGTGTTGTTGACGACGATCGGCGCAGCTTCGTGACCACGCACCACGCCTGTCGAGAAGGTCCATGCGAGTTTGAGACTCGCGACGTTGGAAGTATTTATGTCTTCGAGACCGCTGAAACGTGTGCTCGCGTAGTCTTTCGCGGGCATTGTCCATTGGCCATCTTCAGTTGGGAGAGCGACGCTTGCTCCGGTGGGTGCTGTGAGAATGCGGTTTTGAGACGAAACCTGTGGTTGCGGTTCGCGCCGGGTGCATGCAGCGATCAGCAGGGCAGCGCAAATGGCCGCTGCCGCTCTTCTGAACGCAGTTGAGAACCTTTGATTCACGGCTTAACTTCCCTGGGCTCGTTATGTACCTGAGCGAAGTACCGCAACGATCAATACAAAACTCGTGCAACTCCGTTGTATGGTGGTCCAGGGAAGAAATGTGCAGGTATTATCGTTGCAAGTAGTCGTCACGCAACGCAAAGCATCTATAAACACAGTGAGAAACAGAACAGGACCAAGCGTGTGGTGTACCAGAATCCGACAAATCTCTGTTCTGTACCTATGTGTATTTATCTCGGCCCACGCTCAACAACAAAATAAGATCTCAGGCGTCGTTTCCGACTCGAGCGGCGCAGCGATCCAACATGCGTCAGTTGAATTCTCGGCGAACGGAAATACCGTTCGCACTGCGACCGATGCGACAGGATCTTTTACGTTGTTGAGTACGGAAGCGTACGGGACCCTCGTCGTCAGTTCACCGGGTTTCAGTAGTGTGCGACTCGAGGTGGTCCAAACGAGTGAGCCACTCCGGATCAGGCTCGAGCCTGCGAGTGTGATCGAACGCATCGTGATCACTTCCAACGACGAGCGAATTCCTTCAACTCCGACAAGCCAGTTCGCGCTCGGCCAGCGCGAGATCGAAAGTTCAGGTGCGTTGACGATCGACGACGTGCTGCGACAGGTGCCGGGCTTCTCGTTGTTTCGAAGATCGGGAAGCTTGTCTGCGAACCCGACGTCGCAGGGTGTTTCACTGCGAGGAGTGGGCGCGAATGGCGCCAGCCGAGCGCTTGTTTTGGTCGACGGTGTACCTTTGAACAGCCCGTTTGGCGGGTGGGTTTACTGGAACCGCCTGCCGCGCGTAAGTGTTGCAAATATTCAGGTTTATAACGGCGGGGCGTCGGATCTTTACGGCAGTGGCGCACTCGGCGGCGTCATCAATATAGCCAGCAGAACAGCGCCCGCCACGTTTCTCGATTTCGAAGCGTCAGCAGGTAATAAAGCGACTGCGACGACGTCATTCAGCGGCGGGAAGGTGTTTGGTGATTGGGGAGTCCTGATCTCTGCGCAGGCACTTCGAACTGATGGCTATGTCCTCGTGCCTGAGGATCAACGTGGGCCGGTCGACACTCCCGCGGGTACTGAAGATCTCGTCGGCTCGATCACGCTTTCACGAACACTGGGCCAGGCAGGACACGGTTTTGTGCGCTTGAGTACTTTTGGTGAGAGCCGTCAAAACGGGACGCGCATTCAAGTAAACGATACGCGCATCTGGTCGATCGATCTCGGCACGGATTGGAACCACGGATCGGCGGGTGACTTTTTGATTCGTCTGTACGGATCGGGGGAAAACTTTAACCAGAACTTTTCTGCGGTCGCGGCTGATCGCAATTCAGAGGCGTTAACGAATCGCCAGCGCAATCCATCGCAACAGGCGGGGTTCGTGTTTCAGTGGCGGAGGGCGATCGGAAGTCATCACTCTATCTCTGCGGGTGTCGAAGGTCGTGATGTGCGTGGCCACAGTGCGGAAACGACTTTCAATAATTCACGCGTTACGGCGTCGGTCGATGCCGGTGGAAGGCAGCGATCGTTTGGACTATTTGCCTCTGATTCAATTCGGATCGGGAATTGGTTCTTCAGTGTAGGAGCGCGTTTCGATCGTTGGGTGAACAGTCGTGGTTTTTCAAACCGGATTCCCGTAACCGGCGCACCGTCGTTGAACAGTTTCGAGGATCGATCGGAAACCGCGCTTAGTCCGCGGCTGTCTGTGATCCGGAGATTTGATCACGGTCTTTCTTTAAGTGCGTCAGTGTACAAAGCATTCCGCGCGCCGACGCTCAACGAGCTTTACCGCAACTTCCGCGTCGGCAACGTGGTCACGAACGCAAACGCAGCATTGCGCGCCGAGCGACTGACAGGCGGCGACGCCGGTATTGCAATGCAGACGCTTCGCGACCGGCTGTTCCTGCGCAGTAAC
>DASTQB010000330.1:0-3042 GCA_035761985.1 Pyrinomonadaceae bacterium | reverse complement strand
AAAGCGTGCGAATGAACTGACACAGCAGGCGCTCGAACGCGTCAACCTCGTCGAGGCTGCTGACCGAAAAGTGGCCGGCTACAGCAAGGGCATGCGACAACGCATCCGGCTCGCGCAGTCGATTGCACACGAGCCCGTGGTTATGATTCTCGACGAACCACTTAACGGTCTCGATCCGATGGTGCGCGCGGAAACGATTGCGCTGTTTCGGAAGCTTGCTGCCGAGGGCCTGCACCTGATCATCTCGTCACACATCCTGCATGAGGTCGACATGATGTCAGACCGCGTCGTGCTGGTGAACAACGGTTACATCGTCGCCGAGGGCAACATCCACGGTGTGCGCGACGAGATGGAAGAGCACCCGATGCAGATCCTGATCCGTTGCGATCAGCCGTCGAAACTCGCGGCTTACGTTTTCGCGCAAGACCACGTGGTCGAGGCACGGCTGCACGATGACCGGCGTGGGCTGTTTGTGAAAACGCGCGATGCGGATCGTTTTTACCTTTTGCTGAATCGCGTTGTTGCCGATGGTGAATTGAATGTCGAGTCGGTGGCGCCGGTTGATGACGACATGAGCGCTGTGTACCAGTATTTGATCGGAACGCCGGGCGGAAGCGCATAGGAGTTTAGGTGAGATGAGTTCTGCGATCGAAGCAGTGCCTGCGAAAACAGTGAAGCCGGCCAACGACTGGTCGCTCTGGCTGCGGCAGATTGGCGCGATCTTTCGCCTGGAGATTGAGAAAAACTTTCTCAGCCGGCGTTCGCTGTTGATCTACCTGATTGCGTTCCTGCCGCTCTTCCCGTTGATGGTGCTTGCGCTCGTGACGCCGCCGGGGAATGAGTGGAAAGACTTCAACCAGTTCAGCATCATCTACTCCGTGCTTTACAACGGGTTGATTCTGCGCACCGTCGTGTTCTTTGGTTCCGCGTGGATCTTCATGAACCTGTTTCGCGGCGAGCTCGTCGATCGTAGTTTGCACTATTACTTTTTGAGTGCCGTGCGTAGAGAGGTGCTCGTCGTTGGGAAGTATGTGTCGGGTCTCGTCACGACGATCATCTTGTTTACAGCAACGACGGTGATCGCGATGCTACTGCTTTACCTGCCGCACTTCTATTCGCAGAGCATTCGTTACTTCACTGAAGGGCGTGGACTGGGCCAACTGCTGACCTACGCGGGCATCACGATCCTCGCGTGTGTCGGTTATGGCGCATTCTTCCTCGTCGTTGGGCTGTTTGTTCGGAATCCGATTATTCCCGCGCTGCTGCTTTACGGTTGGGAGTGGCTCAACTTCCTGCTGCCTCCGTTGTTGAAGAAGATCAGCGTGATTCACTATCTGAACTCACTTGTGCCGGTTCCGGTCTCTGAAGGTCCATTCGCGGTTGTAGCTGAGCCAACGCCTGCGTGGATTGCGGTCCCGAGTATGTTGGTGGTGACCCTTATCGTGCTGATCATCGCCGCCTATCGCATCAGGCACATGGAGATCCACTACGGCAGCGACTAATCCGCGTGTATCCGCGTCACCTGCTGACGTAACTATTGTCGCGAATCCAGAAGCGCCAGGGTTTGTCGATCCAGTTTTCCGCGTAGTCGATGCCGATCCGCGGGCCGCGTGCGATGCGGCGCGCGGGGAGTGATTCAAATTCTTCCAGCCACACGCGGTCGCCGAGAAGATCGGCGCCGTTCAGTTGTCGATCGATTCCCATAGCGATGCAGAGTTTGCCAGGGCCACTCGTCAGGTTGTGATCTGGATGCGGGTGCCTGCGTGATCGCATGATCTCGATTCCTTCGACGGGTTCGAGTGCGCGCACAAGAATGGCATGCGGTGTGTCTGCGACGTTGCTCACGACGTTGAACTGGTAGTACATGCCGTAAACAAAATAGACGTACGCAACGCCGCCGGCGCCGTACATCGTTTCCGTTCGCTTCGTTCGTCGTCCTCCGTAGGCGTGCGAGGCCCGATCTTCGGGACCACGATAGGCTTCGACTTCCACAATCTTTCCCGAAACGCGTTCGCCGTTTGGACCAGGCACGACCAGCAACTTGCCGAGCAGCTCTCGAGCGACCGTGAGGACGTCCGGACGCAGGTAGAACTCGCGTGGAAGTTTTGCCGGTTGTTGCATCGCGAACGTCATTTTAATCTCCAAACCATCACGACGAAGATTATCAAGCCGATCGCTACGATGCCGCGTCGCACCCACTTCGTTCCCACGCGCATGGCCATGCTCGCGCCGAAGTAACCACCGGCGAGCGCCGCAACTGCCATCACGAGTGCGTCCTCCCAGACGACGAGTCCCGCCGCTGCGAAGAGCAGCACCGCTATGCTGTTGATGCAGATGCCGAGGAAGTTTTTGATTGCGTTTGCGCGGTGCAGGTCGTTGAGACCGAGCAGTCCGAGCGCTGCGAGCATCAGTATGCCGTTGCCTGCGCCGAAATAGCCGCCATACATCGACGAGAGAAACTGAAAGGCGATGGCGCCCGTCCACCACAGACCCAGGCGTTTCTCGTCGAGGGAGCCGAGTCGCAGACGCTTGTTGATCTCGCCGTGGAACATGAATAGGACGGTGGCAAACAGGATAAGGAAGGGAACGAGCGACGCGAAGACTTCTGAGGGAGTGCGGATGAGTAGCCATGCGCCGAATGCGCCGCCGATAACGCTCGTTACGCCGAGCCGGATGAGGATTGTGGAACTGTTTTCGAGTTCGTTGCGATAGCCGAAGAGGCCGCCGAACAGTCCGGGCCAGAGTGCGACGGTGCTCGTGCCGTTTGCGACGCGCGGATCGAGTCCAAGCCAGATCAAAACAGGAAACGTAAGCAGTGTTCCTCCACCGGCAACTGAATTGATCGCGCCCGCAGCGAAGGCGGAGCAGAACATGGCAAGCAACGAGGAGAGACGCATGAGCGCCCAACATAACATGCCGCATACAAACATGCAGCCCCCTGGAGTGCGGCGGCCATCGAAACCAGGGACACGGATCGACACAGAAGAAAATCCGATTTTAAATCTGTGTCATCGGTGGCCCGGTTTTACTGGGCCGCCGCAC
>DASTQB010000329.1:0-14338 GCA_035761985.1 Pyrinomonadaceae bacterium | reverse complement strand
GTGAAGAAGCTGAACGCGGCGCCTATCCTGACCTATAAAACTGATCCGATGGAGGACGATGAGGTCAATTGGGTGACGCCTCAGGAACTTCGTGACGCCGCGACGAAGCTACGCGACGCAGTACGAAACGGAGCACCTGAGGCCAAACCCCTGCTTGATGCCTATGCCCGTGGCGCCAACGGTATCGATCCGATCGACCAGGAGTTTGTGCGCGATCTCGAAGACATCATCGCGCTTGCGGACTGGGGAGAAGAGATGGGCACAAAGCAGATTACGCTGGAGGTCAACTGGTGATGCTTACGAAAATTCGATGCACGATGATTTGCGTGGTCCTGTTTTTCCTGGCCTCGGTTTGTTCTGCGCAAGCTCCTCTGAAGAAGAGCGAACTGACTGTCGCCGATCGTGAAGCGTGGCAGAAAGTGCTGGGCTGGCCGGTTGAGCTGGAAGCGCAGTGGCGCCGGTCACGGACCACGAACGATCGAGAGCAGAGTGGACTCGTTTTTCATTCGTTGGGCCAGGGGAATTATTTGGTCCAGATCGAAGTGCACGAGAGTTCGTACCAGCCTCATTATCTTTTCATGCACTACGCAGAGTCGGGGCAGGTGCATTTGTTGAAGTTCAAGACCTACGAACGCGACAAGAAAGGCGAGGTTTCAACTAAAGTCGCGACTGAGGTCGCGGGGATTCCGACTTTCGATGCCGCAAAGAAACAGCTTGTGTTTTATACGATGGGTCGCGGCACGGCAGATTGCGGCTCGATCGTGAGGTACAAGATCACACCGACGAGTGCGATTCCCGCCGAAGCACGCGCACATGCGTGTCATAACGATTATTCCCTCGGCGTCACAGATCCCGTGCGCTGGGAGAAAGTTAAACGCCTCTGATCAGAGTGGCCTCCGAATTGCTCGCCTAATTCCACGAGAAGCAATAGAATTCAACCTCAACGGAAAGTGGGTGAAGTGATGAGGTACGCATTTAGTTTGTCGCTGTTTTTACTGTTGGCATTCACTACGGGTGCGTATGCACAGGAGTCTGCGGCGGAGACAGTTGACAGGCTGCGCGCTCAGTTGCTCGACGTGCAAGCTAAAGAACACGATTTGCGGACACGTCTCGAGCAGTTAAACGAGAGTCTCAAACCTGAAAACATCGAGCGCTCGCTTGCAGGTGTTGGTTCGACGCGGCCTGAAGAGTTGCGTGAATCACGTCGCCGGCAGTTGACGAGCGAACGCGACGGCGTGGCTGCCCAACTTAAAACACTGGAGGAGGGCAAAGCGCGTTTGGAAACGGAGCTCGCCAACGCTGAAGCACGTGCATATCACCAAAGCGCTCGACGGCCGGACACAGATCAGATGATGGCCGTCTCGAGCGGCCTCGGATACGGATGGTTGATGGCGGGCGGCGGCGGATTCGCCGTCCTGGCGCTCGCCGCCGGAGTTCTCATCTACAGACGCAAGCTACGCGTACGTTAGGCCTGCTTCAACGCTCGGTACTTCTGAGGCTTGCTGTCGGTACGCTGGATGATCTTCCTCGCTTCCAGATCGAGTTTCACAGTTTCACCATACCAGCTGATACTTCCGTCAAACTTGCCTTTCAAATTCTTGTTGAGATGATCGAATAGTTCTGTGTGTGTAAGCTCCTTCTTGCGCAACGCTGCAAGGATGGCGGTTTTGAGTTGTTCGTACGACTGCTTACTGATGTTTCGGCCAGTCTTACCTTGCGGATGTTTAGTTAATATTTTTTCTTCGGTCATATTTGCCTTTCTCTAGATTCACTCTGGTCTAGTGGCGGTAAGTGACGCCGGCCTCCGCCGTCGCGAATACTTGTGCACCGTCAACACTGGATAAAACTTTCTGGAGATGTTGGTAGTGGCCGTCGAGTGAAAGAAAAATGATTGGTGAGGGAAGTACCGTCAACCTGCCGAGTTCCTCGAACAGCAGATCCACGTGTTTCTCGTTGCGTCCGTCACGCCACGTGTAAGCCGCGATCACGGCCAGAATATAGACCGTCGTGTCAGGCTCTTCGATCACTTTGCGGACCAGAAACGCCGCGTCCAACCCATAGACCTTGCTAACTTGATCTCGAATCTCCTTCATCTTCTGCTCGTCGAGCCCATGAGGAATGAAGTGGTCCTTCTCTGAAAAAGTGACTGCCATCTCCTGCCGCTTCTGTTGTAATTCGAAGTGTTCCTCAGCGCGTAAACGAAACTCTTCTGCAAGTTCCTTCTGCCCCTGATCGAAGTAAAAACCGCAAAGCAACGTACTTCCTTCGGCTATCGTCTCGCGATCGAGTTGCATTGCTTTTTCGATATTCCTGACGCCGTCAGGGTCTTTCAGGTCCTTGAGCAGAATTGCTCCCTTTGAGAAGTTTGCGGCCACGTGGTTCGGCTGCTCATTCAGAATATCGTCGATCAACGGGAGCGCCGCTTTCGCCTCCTCGAGCTGGGCAACAATCGTCACGCGTTCCCATTGCTCCTCGATCGTCAAACGACGTTCGTTTGCCTGGTTGTTCAATTCCTCGAGCCGCTTTTGACCTTGTTTCGCGCGTATATGACTTTCGTTCCACGCCTGATTCAACCGTTCGCGCCACAGCCGGTTTAGCCAGTCCAGAAAATCTTCCGGCAATTCCTTTATGTAATACGAGTCCGCCGATTCCCCACGCTGATCGGCTTTGATCACCTCAGCAGTCACCGGGTTACTTCGCCAATCAGATCAAACAGTGCTGGTGCCTGTTCGCGGCTCAGTTCCTTGCCGTCCGGTTCGGGCATCGTGATCCATATTGATTTGAGGACGATGCCGACGACCGCGAGCGGTATCCAGACGAGTTTGATTGCTACCCAGTTGACGCGCAGGTAAAAGAACGTCGCGCCCACAATCGCCAGCAGTAACAAAACGATGAAAAGCAGGTACGCGTAGCCGACTGCGGCGACAAGCACCACCCGCAACCGGTACAACCCGGGTTTTGCGGCGGCGAATGTCTCGAGGGAATTGATGAGGTTCGCGTATTTTACGTCTTCCATGTTGATTTACATGTAGATCATTGGACAGGATTTACATGATTCACACGATTTACATGTAAATCGTGATCATCCTGATAATCCTGTCACCTAATGCCGACCAGCCCCTGCACTGACTGGATCAACTTTTCCGAGTCGTAGCCCACGCCGTCTTTGAAAACGATCTCGACGTTCTCGATATCACGGGCGCCTCTGTACGTATGAACTGCTGGCGTTCGTTGACCTGCGCGAAGGAGTTGATCGTGAAAAGCAGTAAGAAGGAGGAGTTTGGTTTTCATAATCATATCGGCGCATAAGATACCAGAAGCCGCGCTTTATCGTGATAAATTGACGACCGTATGACCGTGTCGTTTGTCATTGCCCTTGCTGTGCTGCTGGGGCTCGCGCTGTTTTTCTTTAACGAGTTGCGACGGCGACCTCAAAACGAGTGGGGCCGTCCTCTTCTCTGGCGCAAGCGCGTGCGAGTTGTGCTGGCGAGCGTTCCGCTGATTCTTGCCTGCCTTGTGTTCTGGGGATTTTTCATCGAGCCAAACCGTCTTGTCGTTCGCCAGCAGACGCTTTCGATGAGCAACTGGCCCAGGGAACTCGACGGTCTCAAAGTCGCCGTGCTCTCGGACATTCACGTCAACGGAACGTGGATCGACGATGAGAAATTGCGAACGATTGTGCAACGCACTAATGAGCTTCAGCCTGATCTCATCGTCATCCTCGGAGACTACATCGCATACGACGGCTTCATGAGTCGTCGTGTTCTGCCGAACGAGTTTGGGCCACTGTTGAAGGGCTTCAGCGCGCCGCATGGTGTTTATTCCGTTCTGGGTAATCACGATTGGTGGTATGACGGTAAAGAGGTACGTGCGGCGCTGGAGCAGAACGGGCTCAAGGTGCTCGACGACGAGGTGGTCCAGATCAGCCCGCGAGGCAGATCTATGTACCTCGCCGGTTTCGCGGATCTGTGGACGCGCTCGCCGAAGCCCGACAACACGATGGCTAGCGTGCCGGAGGGCGAGCCAGTGATCGGAATTACGCACAACGGCGACATTTTTCCGAGAGTTCCGCAAAGAGTGCAGCTACTACTGGCGGGCCACACGCACGGCGGACAAGTCAGGTTTCCTTTGATCGGCAGCGTAATCAGCTCATCGAGGTTGGGCGAGCGTTACGAGCGCGGGCACGTGTTTGAGAATGGTCATCATTTGTTTGTTACCACTGGCATCGGCACGAGCATTTTAGCTGTTCGCTTTGGCGTACCACCTGAGATCGTGTTGCTGACGCTGCAGGCTCAGTAAACCTTCACCCACGAAACTGACGAACGCGATGGAGTGGATCGAGATTCCGAATCTGAACCCTGACGGCGCATCAAAGTGTCTCAACCTTTTAACTGCGTGGCACGTCATCAGCGGGCGTCTACGTCAATCGAGTCAATATCGATCGCGACCGCGCTCTTCTTGTTGCGACGTTCGACGAAAATCGTAATCGACGCCGTATATCGCTCCTGCGATCCGGCCTTTACCGGCGACACAAGCTTCTGTAACACATCGCCGTTGTGGACCCTTCCGTAAGGAAACTCAACCACGGAACTCTTTCCTCCAAGATTTAAGAAGATAGTGACGCGGCTGTCTTTGGTCTTCATCAATGAACCGCGAATGTGCTGCAAGTACGATCCTGGCTTCGGCTTTGCCGCGGTATTGATCGGAATCGTGACCGTACCACTCCAGCTTGTCGCCAATGGATCGTTTTCAGTCTGCAAGCTGACTTTCGCCGAGTCGAACAGCAGCGTCAGAACGCTGCCGATGCTCGTGGCGCTGAACTGCTTCGCGCCTAACGATGACGACGCGACCAATTCCGATGCCTGCGCGTTGAAGTAAACATCCTCGAGAACATCGGAAGCGAGTTTCAGATGCGTTGTATTTGATTTCGCTTGTGGAGCTTGCTCGTAGGCGCCGGCGGAGACAACTGCAACGAGGGCTCCCACGAAAGCGAATGACAACAACAAGCGCGCGCGAAGAGAGTTAGATTTTATGTGTCGCATGGTATGTGTTCCATTACGGATCAAGGTCCACATTTCTCGCGAGGTCTTCATTACTAATGATGTCGAAGTCAAACCTGACTGTGAGTGCGTTAGCCGGTGGAGGACAATCGACTATTTCGTGAATGCTACCTTCTTCGAGAATGTTTTTAAGTTGTTTGCTGCAATCCTCGAACAGAAACGCGACGTCCTCACCAACCAGATGGTCGCCATCGCAGACGTGAATGATTCCGCCGATGTCTTCAACAATCCAATCGACAATGTAGCCTGTACCTGACGGCATAAACGCCTCCTATCTTGAAATCGTCGGTGGGGTCAACAGGTCCATAATGTCCAGAATGGTTGGGTACATCGTGGTCTGTCCGAAGATCAAACTTTGCTGCACGACAGCGGCCTTGCCTCCCTTTCTAACGAACCATCCCAGCAGAGGAAGGTAGGGCCTTACTTTGGGAATGTCTTTTATGATCGGTAAGCCTCCGGAATACTCAGTCGGTCTGCCGATGCGTGTATTCGATTCGAAGCGAGAGACTTCGCGGATCTCCAGGTTGCTGAGTTGCACTTCGGTGTTGACTGTGTGCCGTTCTATGCGTGGCAACTGCCGGCTGACCGTTCCCGAAGGTTCCTGAATACGCGTGATGCCGACGAAATCGAGTTTGAACCTGAGTGCCTGACCCGATGGATCGAATATGGGTGTGACCTGAAAGACGTTGCCGGTGTTGATACCGTAAATCTCCGGTGGAGCTTCGCGAGGCTGCCGGTCAAGAGCTCCGAGCAGTCCGAGAGCGCCACCAGTTTGTGTGGTGAGGTAAATCTGCGCCAACTGCTGGATCGATTGCAGAATGTTCTGTTCTTCGCCGACGGCGAGTTGGGCCGAAGCTCGCGGATCAACGCGCGCCAGCAGACGGTTGGTGGCCAGCATCGAGGTCCGTTGCATGACGCCAACCCCAATACCCATCTGGTCGCGCGTGATCTTCCGTCGCAGGCGATTGAGCATTCGTTGCACGAAATGACGTTCTATATCGTCTTCGACGGCGATGATCATTTCCTTCAGCATCTGATCGGCGGCGGCAATGCGGGCGTTTTCATTGCGGCGAGGATCAGTTTCAACCCGGGCACCCTGCGTGAAGCCTCCGAGCTCCTCGACGTTTTTGCCGATTTCAGTGTTATTGGATAACAGTTCGACTGAACCGACGCTGAACCTGGTGCGAGCAACATTGATCAGCGGTATCGCCGATCTCACGACATTTCGCCGCCGTGCTTCCAGTTGCAAGCGAAGCACTGCCGGCGTTTGTGGGTTCCTCTGGTCTCTCTCGATCTCCTGCAAAGTTGCATTAGCACTACGGATCTCGGCGATTACTCTCTCGAGAAAGATTCTTTCCAGCGCCCGCACGATCTCTTCCTGGGCCGCTGTAAATCCGTCGTAAGTGCCTGCTGAATCCATATCGAGCCCAAGCACGCGTGCGGTCGAAGTAAAGAAGAGACTGTCTGTTTTCCACGACGGCTCGTTCGCGTCATTGGAATCTGTGAGGTTCAGTTTTGTTAGCTGAGCTTTCAAGTGGTTGCGAAAGTTGCTGATAACGTTGGCACGCGACACGCGTTTACCCAGGCTAAGGACCATCAAAGCCTCACCGAGAGTGGTGGTGCCGGAAGGATCGGGAAGAGCAAACTCGGCGAGCTTTATAAGCTGGCGCATTTCGTCCTGGCTCCTGCCTTCGAATGTCGCTTCCGCGAAACCGAGGCGCGACAGAACTTCAGGGTGATAGAAGCGCAGGCGAGCAAGCCGAAACCGATTTTCCTCGTTCATCCGCGACAGATTTCGGTCGGACGAGAAACGCTTCGACTCTGCATCGGCAACGCTGTTGACTTCTTCGTTCAGGCAATGACGCAGAAAAGAGATGGCGGCAGACGTCAGCGCGCGATTGTTTGCGAGTTCCTCTTCAATTCGGATCAGGGCCTCGTTGAATCTTTCGGTTCCTTTCGGACTCGTATCGCTACTCATCTCCATGGTCCAAAGAGTCAGACGTGCCTGCGGCGCGGGCCGGTCAAATTTCGCAATGATGTCCTTTGCGACGTCGACATCGGGACGGTTTCCACGGAGAAAGATCGTTTTGCTGTCGCTGAAGGCATACATCAACACACGATGGACCGGATCTCTGGTTGACGCGATGGCGGGAGCAAACCAGAACGGCCGGTTGTCGCGAGCGAATGCGAACGCCTCACTTTCCGCCTGCGCAGCGAGAAAAGCAGCTCGTCGTTGACGTGTCACCGCGCTTTGCGCGATCTCGAGCTGGTCTCTGGCCTGCTGTATCCTCGCAGGCAGCCCGGCCTGCTCATTACTTGCGACGTCGTTACGCTCTTTAGCTGCGTCTCGATCGCGTGTGGCATCTTCGTTGCGCTGCTCGGATGCAAGCAGGCGAGCGGCTGAGCGATCTCTTTCTTCCGACGCTCGATCAAATGCGAGGCGCTTTTCGGGGTCCGCGGGATTTGCGTCGAAAGCGGTTTTCGCCTGGTTGTAACGTTCTTCGTTCCTCGAGTGATCGTCCTGAACGCTTTTCAAATTGCGTGAGGCTTTGCGGAGTACGTCGGTCGCTGAAGAAAAGGCAGCTTTCGACTGGCGTAATTCTTCTTCCAGTGCTTTGACGCTTTGCTGGGCTTTACTGACTTGTGCCGCCGCTTCGGCTAAATCGAGTTCCGTGGTTGTGAGTCGTTGTCGTTCAAGAGACGCTCGTTCGCGCGCGTCTTTCACGCCGCCGATCTCGTAAGTCGCCTTGTTGAGCATCTTCATGATGCGTTCGACGTCGGTGAAATAGTAGAGAGAGACCTGGTCGGCAACGAACCGTGAAGCGTCGCCTGTAAGGCCATCCTGTAGAACAACGAGCGTTGTATTCAGGTTTGTATCCACGTCGGCCAGTGCCTGCGCCGCCTGGGAGGTTTTCTTTAGATCAAAGCCGCTGATCGTGATGCCTTTGAGTTGTGCGCTCAACTTGATCCATCCGTCGCCGACCCTCAACAGATCGTCGTGTAGGGCTGAGCCGCTGCTGACCAGAGTCAGCGCTGCGGGACTATTCATTACAGGATCCTGGATTAGGCTGGGCAGGATCGCTGCGGCCTTTGCGGTTTCGTCTTTAGCGTGCGTTTCAAGTGTTCCGAACCACGGCCCGAGTTTTTTAAGAACATCATCAACCACTTGCGTGTCGATCGCGTCGATCGCGGTGTCTACTGCGGCGTTGTTCTGCGTGTTTTCACTTTCTGCCTGCGCAAGTGCGGCAGTCAGCTCTTTCCAGCGCGTTCGTAAGATCCGGCGCTGGCCGTCGACCTCAACCACCGCGGCCATATTGTTCGGCAATGCCGGAATCAGTGCTTTGGCATCTGCTGTGCTCGTAATGGCGGCAATTTCGGAAAGGCGTTGAGGAAAGAGTTCGGCCAGCACTTTCACTTTTCCCGGAACGGCCGTAAGTGTTTTTTGCAACTTTGCCTTCGCGTCGTCTTGCGCTTTGCTCCGCGCAGTGAGGCGGGCGATCTCATCCGTTGCCCTTTTACGCGCAACTCCGATCTCCTCGGGCAGGCCATTCGCTTCAGCCGGAAGAGCGTCACGCGCGGCCGTCAAGTCAGTCTTAACTTTCTCTAACTGCGACTTGGCGTTGTCGAGACTGGCGATCAAAGTGAGGGTCGCGACAGATCTTACGGCGTCCGCGAGTTCCTCGAGTTTTCGAAGTGATATTTCATTCGCACCGTCGAAGCTACTTCGATCAGCAATCAGCGTGGCTGTGCTGTCTGCCGAGCGTCGCACGCCTTCTGCAAGTTCTATCGATTGCTCGGCGCTTCGCAGTTGATCGTTTACGGCATTCACCTTTTTCTTCTGCTCCTCGGTGAGTACCGGCTTATCCTGCGGCGCAGCTAAAACGGGGAAAATCGCGTAAGCCGAAGTTACTACCGTTAGTAATAGCAGGCTTACGAGGAGACGATTTTTCAGCAAGCGGCTCATTGATAACCTCACAAGTATCGGGAGTTAGTTCTATAACTACGTGCTTGAAATGTAAGAAAAGGCAGCGGTTTCGGCTGCGGTTTTGGCAGTCGTGTCTCCGTCTCTGGCGGGCGCCCGCTTTCCCGCGCCTGCTCGAAGTCGGTCCAACGTTTCTCGAGCGCGCGGTGAGACGGCGGGTGCACCTTCGGCGGCGCGTTTTCGAAGCATTTGAAGAGTTTCAGCAGCGGTCGCTTTCTTGTCTTCCTTGAGGTACTTCAGAAATTTAACGAGGGAATTGACGCCTTCTGTTCCCGCACTCAACATGAGCGCCGTCAGGATCTTGTCAACGACGCCTCCCGAACGTGCAGCCTGAAGATATTTCATTACGTTCAGGTCGAAGTAACTTGCGAACCCTAGTCCGATGAGAAATCCGATGACTCCGAGGATCGCTTTCTTTCTTGTGGGGCCAAATCGTTCCTCAACAAATACTGAAATGGCTTCGAGGATTTGTTGAACCGCTACACTTGCTGCGAAGACTGGGGCCAAAGGATCCATTGCCGTACTCCTTTTCTGAAAGGTAGACCTGACATTCGAGGCAGGCCGTAGCCTGGCATCCGTGATTTAACACGTCGCTTTGCGGCCTTTCGCCACGCTCAACTTCTAATGGTGATAACCACCAAAATGTTTCAGACGCGGTGAGAAAAGCTGCGGGCCGATACTGGCAGCGTAGACAGGGACAGGATGTTCAAGATGAACAAGAACATCCTGTTGAGGCCGGCGCGATCGCGTCAGTGCTGTACCACGTCGAACCGGCGCGTCTCGCTTTCGACTGTCCCGCCCTTGCCATCCTCGACGATCACCTTCCAGTAGTAGGCTCTGCCTGCCTGGAGTGTCGACGCGGATCGCGCGGTCAGTGTCTGCGGGTTTGCGCCTCGCTTCAAATAGAACGCGAGCACCACGCCGGCCACAATGATTAACGCGATCACCGCAAGCACCCACGGTCTTCGTCTGAACCCGAGGAAGAAAAGCAACAGCAGCAATAGCAGTCCCAGGAGCAGGATGAGCAGGGGATAGAAGTATCGCCCGCTCCGGAATGAAGTGGTTGTTTGGCCTGTCGAAGCAATGCATTTACTCAGATGAAACGGTTCTTTCACGTCCCACACGCAATGCTTGTAGGTCACCGGATCGCCGTCCCTGTCTGCCGCTCTGTCCCAGGTGAAGTCTAACGGCAAAGTAACGTCGGTCTTGAAAGCCGCTGGAAAACCGAGCACAGGCGGCGCCGGCGTTCCATTGCGTTCGATCTGCTGACCACGCAGGTAGGTTTCGGCAAACTTCGGTTCCCCAGTGGCCATCACGTCTGCAATACAGTTCGTTCGCGTAGTGCCGTCGACGATAGCAGCGCAGTGTTGCTGTGCTTGTTCAGCCGACAGCGGTTGCGGTGGAGTTCTCGAGATTGGTCCACTCGGTACACGCATCGGCACCGTACACTGCTGCGGATTCTCTATAGGCCAACTCTCGATCGTGAATGACGCCGTTGAAGTGCCGGGCGCATAGTCAAACAACGTGGTTTGATCTGTAACGCGCCACGCCGTTTCGAATTTCTCATACAGATCCACGTACCGCTGATGTAGATCACGCGGCCTTGGACCAAGTGAAGTCCCATCTGGTAACGCCGGCAGCCAATTACCCGGCGCAATCACACCCATCACGCCTTCGGTCGCGCGTGCGTGGCGAACATCGATGTTGAGATACCAAACCTGGTAGTAATCCCACCAACCAGGCGTCACCACGATAACGGTGCCGCCCGGCGCTTCGATCTGGATACCGCCCTGCGCCGTCGTTGGGATGATTCGTCCGCCTGACTGGAGCAGGATTCCATCCGGAGTCATGCGCGTCTCTTTACCGTCGAGACGCAGTTGCATCCCTTCCGGATCTGGTTGACCGCTCAGATTCGGTTGGTACGTGATTCGATGTGGGCCGACCTTGACTGCGGCCGCGTTGTTCAAACTCGGACACGAACGGAGGCCGGTATGACCGTTCGGACCAAGTGGACCACTGGTTTCAATCGCAACTTGCCGCGATTGGATCTCAAGGTTCTCGCCGCGCAGCAACACAAACTCACCGGCGCTTTGAAAGTCGTAATTCACGCCGTTGATCGTTTGAATGTGCGGGTCGCCGCGTGTATTCGGAGCGCCGCCGATGATCCAGCGTCGTATCGTCGCGATGTCGGCGTGACTGAGTCGTGGTCCACCGCAAGGCATGATTCCATACGGACAGTTCTCGTTGTCGACGCCGGGCGTCGGCACCGGACACGGCGTGTTTGGATCCGGAAGCATGGGACCCGCGCCCGGACAGATTCGCTGGTATAGAAAACTCGTGCGCGGATCGCTCGTTATGCGGCCGCTTGCCTGCCCGTGCGACCGATCGAGACGATCCTGACCGGTGGGAGGGGTTTCATTCTCGGAGAGATCAAACAGGCCACCGCCGTGGTCCTGATACGGTGGATAATCCAACCCGCCGTGACACTCGATACAACTCTTATTAAAGATTCGCTGTACGTCCGTGTAATTTGGGATTGCCATCGGCCCGTCCCCCTCCGGCAATGAGTCGATCATATTGTTGACCATCGGGATCAAGGCCGCGCAATCAGGGCTGCTTCCCAGGCTCGCCTCCAACTCGGGTACGAAGACGCTCCGGTAGGTTCCAAAAACATCCGCAAAGCTGTACGTGCGTGAGCGCCCACGCACGCCCATGGACCACTTATCTACGGAAACACCCAGCGGCTCCAGGAAGTAGCGATAGAGAGCGACGCGGTTTATGTTGAAAGAATAAGCTTCACGGTCTACGTAGATCCCTCCCAAAACGCTGCTGTCTCCGCCAAATATTTCGAGTGGACGGCGAAACACTTCCTGCCGGATCCGAGGCAAAGAAACATCGGTCGACTGGGCCGTTGCTGAGCCATATTGCTGAATTTCGCCACCGGCCGGATCGGCCCCGGTAACATAAACGTCGCCGGTCCTATCAGCATTTAATTTTTGTATATCCGCTTTTCTGCGTGGGACGCTTTGGACGCGTGCCGTGGTATCGGCCACGATTTGATCGATTGTCATCCCGTTTCGCTGATTGAAAAAACTAAGGTCCGTCCGAAGGGCAGGCAGCGCAGGAGTGATGGCAGGATTACTTATGACATTCGACCCACTTATGGACAGGCAGGGCTGCAACTGCGAAAGGGCAAGTGTAATCGGACGTACATCAATAGGCTTATTTCCAGGGGCAAAATGATGATTGACCAGCTCGTCCGCAATCCGCGTCTGGTTGAGAGTACCGTTAAGCCCACCGAGATGATCGAAGAATTCGACGCCGCGACCTTCAGCGTCAGGCACAGTTGACGTGACGTCGATCGTATGGCGCAGCATGACGTAATCACCACCTCTGACTACGTTTGAGCCGGCGCCGGTTCCAGCTGCTCTATCGAAGGCATAGTTCACAGGGATTGATGGATCAGGCACCGGCGACGCAGGTGAGGGCGACGGTTCTATAAGTACGGGCCGTGATGCCATCGGATCGAAGCCAAAGTTGACATGGCCATCGTGCAGCCCACCACGCCTGCGAGTAATCAGATCGCGGGCGACTGTTCCCGTTGGCTGCAGTTTCAACTGCTCGATGATCTGCCGTACGAAATCGTTTGTTCGCCAGGTCCATGGATTGAAGAGCTTGCGAAATGCGGCAGCTTCCACTGATCCCTGGTATATCCGATCTCGATTGAACGGCAGCATGCCGCCCCAACTATCGTATGCATCCCAGTTCGGCTTGTTTTTTGTTTGCACCGACCCTGGAGGATCGCCGTCCGTGCCCACATTCGGACCGGGTACATGCGGGGTTACGCTGCGATCCAGACTTTGAACATTCCGAGTCGAATGACATTTTGAGCACTTGTCGTCGTCCACGCTGACTTTTCTCGGCCGCGCAGGAATCACGCCGATACCGTCGTTGTCTGAATCCATCAGTCCGATCGGATTCAGCACGATCTCGTGGAAGCGAAAATTCTTTTGCGTGGCATCCCATTGCATGTACTCGATGGCGTCGCGATGTCCACCGGGATAAGAGCTGTGTTCTCTCATGCCGACCGTGAACACAAACCGCGCGTCACGGCTGGGGAGAAGTATGCGAGGCATCTCGGCGGTGCCTATTTGCAGACTTTCGGAGCGCGACATCAGGAGCCAGTGCTGTTTGAACTCGGGAGGCAGTGCGGCGATGAACTTGGGCGCCGAGTCGATATCGGTGTTTGCATCGAGATATGCCTGAATGTCTTCCGGACGGATCACCTCGTTGGAATTGAGGAAGTCGCCTGGTCCGTACACGCGCGTGCTTGGAGCGCCGGTGCTGGTATCAAACACTCTCATCGGTGGTATCGGAGTCGTGCGCTGAAATACCGGACGAACGGAACGATGCGCGTTCATCGTGAGCGTGCATGGATTTGTAGCGCCGGGGCAATCGGGAGTCGTGGTAGGGTCAGCATCCTGGTCGACGTCCCACCCCACGAAAGTTGAACCAGGATCCGGGCTCGCTGTGATCTGCACTGAGGGGGAAGCGGGGAAAGTTTTCTCGCAATCAGTGCCACAATTGATGCCGGCGGGATTCGAAGTGACCAGGCCGGAGCCGAGTCCCATCTTCATGACTTTCAAGTTGCCGTCAGCCGGAGGATCGGCAAATAGCACGACGGTAAGCAGGAACACGATAACGCTGGAGAGGAACACGTACGCAAGACGGGTCCACACGGGCGTGGATTTCATTGGGCGAACTCCTTTTGGATTCAGTGTTAACGCGTCAGCACCCAGTCGACGAGGCGCGCGATGTCGGCATTCGAAATGAGCTTTTCGTGTGGAGGCATTGGCATGCCGCGGGTGACCTCACTCCAGTTTCCCTTGCCACCTTTTTTGACCTTTTCGATCAGCTTGCCGCGGGCTTCCGAATCGTTTTTGTACCTCGCGGCGACATCGCGAAATGGCGGGCCAGTGACTTTCTCGTCAACGCTGTGGCATTCGAGGCAACCGCTTTTGGTGGCGAGAGCTTCGAGGTTTTGGTCCTGAGTGATCCATGATGAGGCACGAGGGTTCGCGGACAGGGCGTATGCGGTGCTGATGATCACCAGGGCGGTGATTGGCAGGGTAAACCAACGTGCTTTCATGTGAGTCTCCTTCGTTGGCATCATCAATGACTTTTTCGACTGACCTTGACTGATGATTCAGCTAGCAAGGCGTGAGCCATGCCATTCCTTATGTTTCTGGGGCACTAAAATGTTATGGGCGTCGACAGAAGTGTTCACCGAGTCTAC
>DASTQB010000328.1:0-11884 GCA_035761985.1 Pyrinomonadaceae bacterium | reverse complement strand
GATCGGTGGCATGCCTGCCGCCGTGATGGGCGACATGGTCGCGTGCACGATGCCGCCACTTGCTGGTCCACATCCGCCGTCGCCGATCGTGAAGGGAAGTGCGACGGTTTTGATCGGCGGCCGTCCCGCCGCACGAATGGGCGACATGAGTGGTTGTGGAGCCCCGATCATCATGGGATTTCCGACTGTCTTGATTGGTGGATAAAACGATGAACGGAACAGAAACAGAGAAAGCTTTTCTGGGCCAGGGTTGGGCCTTTCCTCCGTGCGTCGAAGCGAAAGGTGAGATCGAGATCATCGCGTACGAAGAAGACATTCGCCAGGCGATCATCATCATTCTCATGACCGATCGCGGCGAGCGCGTGATGCGGCCTGATTTCGGAGCCGGGCTCAATACCTTTGTTTTCGAACCGATCAGCGAGACGACGATGCAGTTGATCCGGCAGCGAGTCGAGGAATCGTTGATCGACTGGGAACCGCGAATCATCGTCGAAGAGGTAAAAGTCACGGCAGACCGCACACAGGACGGCAAACTACTCATCGAGGTCACATATCGTGTGCGCGCGACGAACACGCTACACAATCTTGTGTACCCATTCTATCTCCAGGAAGGAAGTCGAACGTGATTGGCAAACCAATAGCCCTGCTCGATGACCGCAACGTCGATCAGATCGCCACGGATCTTCTGGCCCGGCGGTTGGGCTACGTTCCTAACTGGACACCGAAGACGAAAGGCGCTGACGCTGCGATCGCGCAGATTGCTGCGCGTTACCTGTATGCAGTCGTGCAGCGGCTCAACCAGTCGCCTGAGAAAAACAAGCTCGCGTTCTTCGATCTGCTGGGCCTGAGTCTTGTCCCCGCGCAAGCCGCGCGCGCGCCAATCGTTTTTCAACTTGCTCCGGACGCGCCTGACAGTCTTGCAAACAAGGGCATTCAGGTTGCGGCCGCGCCGCCTCCGGGCAGTAGCGATCAGATCGTTTTCGAGACTGAACAAGCCGTCGGTCTGGCAGCGGGCCAACTCACACAGGTTTTCAGTCTCTGGCCCGGGCGCGATCAGTACATCGATCACTCCGCTGATTTTCTTGCGGCGAAGTCGATCAACCCATTTCGCAAATCGATACTCGAAGATACGCCTCACACGATCTACCTGGCCCACGATCGGCTACTCGCAATCGCCGGCGTCGCGAGTGTCGTAGTCGAATTCGAGTTGATGCAGAAGAGCAGTGAAGCGCTCACTGTGTTGTGGCAATACTGGGATGGAAAAGTATGGCGTCCGTTCAAGTTTGTGCGTCCTGCGTGTTCGTTGAAGGATGCAGAGCATGCCGACGGCACTGCCGGATTGACGACGAACGGCAAGTTCATTCTCGAATCTGATTGCGCGGAAAGTAAGAAGACAACGGTCAACAACATCGAAGCCTACTGGATTCGAGGACAGTTGATCGAACCGCTGCCCCCCGATCCGGCAAAGGCGTTGCCGGTAGTTGAAACGATCCGTTTGAGCACAGTCATCCGGCAGGAGTTGAAAGCGAGCATTACCGCGGAGGCTCCTGTTCCTGATGGACCACTGGATGGCGAAAATATTCAGTTCCAGGGCACGGTGAAAAACGAAGCGGGCGCTCCGCTCGAAGAGGTGCTCGTAAGGATCAGTAGTCCTTCGAATCCTAATTTCCCGGAACAATCGGACCTGACTGGTTTAGACGGCGAATACATTCTGACCGGCCTCAATCACGAGGATGATTACGAGATTCGCGTGGCGTTTTGGAATCTCGAAGGCGTGACGAGGCGCGCTACGCCCGAGCCCGGCCGATCGATCACACTCGATCTCACACTCAACGTTACCGGCATCGAACCGGAGTTCGCGTTTTCCGATGCGACGAAGCTCGATCTCACGAAACCTTTTTATCCGTTCGGACAGCAGCCGCAGCCAGGCTCGACCTTCTACTTCAGTTCAGAAGAGATCTTCAGCAAGCCCGGCGCGAAGATGCAGGTCTATATCGCGAGGACGATCACACCACTCGATCAATTCGACATTCCTTCAGATACAAACAGCGACGACCTCGAACACCTGATCGCCTTTGAATACTGGAACGGCCGCCGGTGGGCCACTCTCGCGCACTCGCAAGACTTCACCGATGCCACCGAAATCCTCGATTTTCCCGACGTGCCGCGCGACATGGTCAAGACGAAGGTCAACGATCAGGAAGGTTACTGGATGCGCGCGCGTTTGATTCGAGGCGGATTCGGCTTTCATGCCGAAATCCCGACGAATTCCGGAACCGAAACGCCAAACACATTCAAAGTCGTCATCACGCAGCCGCCGGCGCTCGCTGCGTTTCGCATCGGCTACACGTGGGCTTCACCGCCGGAACATGCGGAACAAGTTCTGACCTACAACGACTTCCAATTCGCCGACTACACCTACGAAGCGAAGTGGCCGGGTGAAACTTTCCTCCCGTTCAGGTTTGTCGACGACGTGACGCCCGCGCTCTATCTCGGCTTCACGCGGAAGCTGCCTGTCGACAACATCGGGATCTATTTCGACGTGGTCGACCAGGAAGGCGAAACAAAAGGTCCGGCGCTGCACTGGGAATACCTCAACGGCTCGTCATGGGAAGAGCTGTCGGTTGAAGACGAGACGAGAAATTTCCGCGTACCGGGAATCGTTTCGTTCATCGCAGCGGAAGACAGCCAGCCGTTAAAGCGATTTGGCACGGAGTTGCATTTCATTCGTGCTCGTTTGAAAGAAGATGGACCACCAGGTGAGCCAAGGCTGAACGGGATTTTTCCGAATGCCGTGTGGGCGTCGCAACAGCGCACGTTGAACGATGCTGTGCTGGGTGTGAGTAACGGCATGGCGAATCAAGTGCTGCGGTTCGCGCAGATTCCAGTGCTTGCGGGCGAGCGGATCGAAGTGCGTGAGTTATCGGGTGCGCGCGCGAATGTCGAGTGGCGCGTGCTGGCGTTACAGGTCACGAACAACGATCCGAACGTCGTTCGAGAGTTCGAGGAGATGTTGGCCCAGGAGGGCACGCAACTCGAGTTCACGAGGGGCGAGCTGCGTTTGCGGCGGGACCGGAACAAGAAGGTTGTCGAGGTTTGGGTCCACTGGACCGAACAGCCGCACTTCTTCGATTCTGGTCCCGAAGATCGTCACTACGTGATCGATCGCGCACGTGGTCTGGTGTTCTTTGGCGACGGCGAGGATGGGAAAATCCCGCCTCCGCAGGCGCAGGTTGTTTCACGACAACATCGCTCAGGTGGAGGACTCGCCGGAAACGTCGCGAGCGGCGGGATCAAGCAGTTGCTGGGCGGCATCGCCGGCGTGCAGAAAGTTTTCAATCCGCGCGCGGCTGAAGGTGGCGCAGATGCAGAGACGATCGAGCAGTGCAGCATACGTGGTCCACTCACGATCAGGCATCGGGGCCGCGCGATCACGCCTCCCGATTACGAAACACTTGCCCGTGAAGCGTCGCCGGCGGTCGCGTTCGCGCGCGCAATTCCGACTCGGAATGCGAGTGGACGGCCGTTGCCGGGTTGGGTGACGCTGCTGATCATTCCGCAAAGTGAAGATGCACGGCCGTGGCCTTCGTTTGGTCTGCGGCAGCACATTCTGAAGTACATCGAGGAGCGAGCTCCGGCCGATCTCGTCGGCTCAGGACAGATCTACGTCACCGGACCCGACTACCTCGCGATCGACGTCACTGCCACTCTTTCGCCGATCGATCCCGCCGAAGCCGGGATCGTGGAGAAGGCCGCACGCCAGGCACTGGAAGACTTTTTCCATCCGTTGAGAGGTGGACCAGATCGCCGTGGGTGGGAACTCGGACGCGACGTGTACGTGTCGGATGTTGCTGCTGTTCTGGAACGCGTGAAAGGCGTTGATTACGTGAAGGAGTTGACGCTCTTCGTGAATGGAAATTTACAGGGTGAACGGATTCCCATTGCCGACGATCGCGTGGTCGTCGCGGGAGTCATACGACTAAAGCTCGAGGCTGCTGAAGGATAAGTTGTGAAGATTCCACTGCCCAATCTCGACGACCGCCGTTGGTCCGATCTGGTTGACGAGGGCCGATCGCTGATTCCGACCTACGCACCTGAGTGGACCGATCACAATGTTCACGATCCGGGTATCACGGTGATGGAGTTGCTCGCCTGGATCGCTGAGATGGATATCTATCAACTGAATCGCATCTCGGATGAACACAAGCGAAAGTTTCTGGCGCTGGTAGGTGTCACGCCTGAACCGCCGCGCGCTGCGCAGAGCGTTTTGAGTTTCGTGCTGAAGCCGGGCGCCGCGCGAGAGCTTCCGGCGGGCACGGAGTTTTACGCAAGCGATCCGAGTGGGATTCGCACTCCGTTTCGACTGCTCGATCCGATCACTGTCGTACCTGGACGGCTCGACGTTGTTCAAGTCAAAGATGCGGCTGGCATTCACGAAGTTGGCAATCAGTTGCTGGCCGGAGAGCCGGTGGCGATCTTTGGACCAGTGCCTGAGATCGGTGCAGAAGTTTACTTTGGTTTCAGCGAGAGTTTGCCCGTTGATACGCCGGTCAGTTTGCACTTCAAATTTGCAGGCGCGCACGCGGGTTGGAAGGAACGGCGTCGCATCATCGATGAGATGAAAGAGCAGTGGCGACTGTGCAATCCGCCATTGATCGCGTGCGACGAGGGTAAGCAAACGAGTGACGAAGGCGGCGAGGCGCAACTGCCGCGCGTGCTGCGAAACAATCGCGTCCGGATGCAGTGGGAATATCTCACTCGCGGAGGTGCCAACTTACGCTGGACGCCGGTGGACCAGGCAGATCTTGAAGACGACACAAGCGCCTTCACACTCGACGGCCGTGTGCTTTTGAAGATCCGCACGCCGATGGAGGAGAAGATCGTTGGTCGGCGCAAGAGTTTTTACCTGCGTTGCCGGTTCGAGGCAGGTGCCTACGATGCACCCCCTTATCTTGCGGCCGTCGCATTGAACGGAGCTTTGAGCGAGCAGGCAGTTCCGGTCACGGGATCTATCGGTTTTGCGAAAGCCGCGGAGGTCGTTGGTCCGGAACCTGTGGCGGGGCAGCCGGTGAGTTTTCTTCTGACACGAACGCCAAACGCGTCCACCGGACAACCCGAGATCACGCAGGTCTCTTTCCAGGACAACTCAGACGATCCGGAATTCACTGCGCTCGCGTACAGCGCGCCGACGGATGTGGTTCCGGGCACGCTGACGATGGAAGGCGTGTTTGTCGTCGACGGGGATGGCCGGCCGTACCAGGAGATCGAGCTTCGCCAGGCCCCAGTGCAGCAGTCGAGTCTCAGCCTGTTCACCTTCGAATCAGGTGGCTGGCGGCGTTGGACCATGCGCCAGGACTTCGACGCGTCAAAACGCAACGATCCGCATTTTCTGTTTGACGCCACGACCGGGATCGTCAGTTTTGGCGACGGCGAAAAAGGACGAACTCCTCCGCCGGGTGCGATGATCTTCGCAGTCTATAACTCGACGCGCGCCGAAGCGGGAAATCTTCCCGGCCACGAGCCGATGCACTTTGTCGACGGGCCTCACAACCGTGCGTTCATTCCCGACTTCGACAACGTGGTCCAGGAGTTTGAAGAGATCACGAACGCGATGAGCTTCATGCCCGGCGCCGCCGCTGAAACTCTCGACGGCGCCGCCACACGTGCGATCAAGCTCGTCAACCAAACGAATCGCGCTGTGACTCTGAAAGACTACGAACGTCTCGCGAAAGCGACTCCGGGAGCGCAACTCGCACGAGCAGAAGCGCGTGCTAACCGTCATCCGAGTTTTCCGTGTTTGAAAGCGATCGGACTGATCACGGTCGTTGTGTTGCCAAACATGCCCGTGCCGAAGCCGTTTCCGAGTGCCGGATTGCGGCGCGCTGTGGCCGCGTATCTGCGGCCGAGGCGTGTGATCGGCACGCGCGTGGAAGTGGTTGGACCAGACTACGTGGAAGTGTCAGTGCGTGTGAAAGTGAAGGCGTTTCCGGGCGTCGCCAAGGCCAACCTGCAACAGAAAATCATCGCCGCACTGAACACGTTTCTTCATCCGCTTACGGGCGGACCGGACGGGACCGGTTGGCCCATGGGCCGCGACCTGTACCGCTCGGAGATCATGCAGCTGATCGATCAGGTTGTCGGAGTCGACAACATAATTCGGCTGGAGTTGATACCCGATGGATGTGGTCCGCAATGCGGAAACATCTGTCTTGGCCCAACGTCCCTGATAACCGCCGGCAACCACGTCGTCGAGGTGATTTGAGATGAGCGGCTTTGCACACGTAAGCCTGCGAAGCAGGCACCGCACGTTTAGCGAACCCAGCAGGCGCCGCACGTTTAGCCTGCGAAGCAGGCGCCGCAGGTTTAGCGAGTGCAGCAGCCGTCGCACGTTTAGCCTGCGAAGCAGGCGCAAGCATAAAGCCTGGGGCGTAAGCCCCAGGTCCAAATGCAAAACAATGTTCGAGCCCGCGAATGCGGGCGACAGACCGGCTGCCGCCCACTTCGTGGGCTGGCCCTGGGATTTATTTTCGCGATCCTGGGGCTTACGCCCCAGGCTTTACGCTCGCGCCTGCTTCGCAGGCTTAGGTTTAACAGGCTCAGCGCGCAGGCTTTGGTTTCACAGCTCAGCTCGCAGGCTTAGGTTTCACAGGCTCAGCTCGCGCCTGTTTCGCAGGCTAAGGCGGACTATCTATGACGCATAACCGTGTTGATGAACTACAACGCCTCCGATACTGGCAGGGACAGAAACTGCTGTCGCGCGATTTCCGCGATCAGGTTTCGTATGAATCCGAGCTTCGCTGGTGGCACAACCGCGCGCTCCATAACGCATACGGCGTGAGCTATGGATTTCAGGTCACGCTCGACGACACGCACGTCGACATCAACTGCGGCGTCGCCTACGACTGCTACGGACGAGAGTTGATTCTGCAGGTGCCGAAGCGAATGGCCGTGCCCGAGCCGGATGAAAAATTCGAGCGCATGACTCTCGTCGCAAATATTGCGGCCGCCGATCAACACATCACGAAGAGAGAAGTGTTGATGGGCAATGTCGATTGTTCTTCAAACCGGATGACGCCGGTTCTTCAGTGGAAGCGATCACGCTGCTGCCAGGTTGTCGACGGAGTTCCTCTCGCGGAGATCAGTTATGAGCCACTGGCCCCGCTCAAAAGTCTTCCGCCAAACATTCGCTTTCCTCCGTCACCGGATCAAAAGATCTACTACAACAAAGAGAAAAAATTTCTGATCGCGATCGATGGTCTAACCAAAGACGAAGCAGCTGAGCTCAGAAAACTCTCAGAGGATGCAGCATTCCACGAGGCCATCTCCAAGCTCATTGACGCCGGTGAGCGAACGCCCGTGCTCAACGCTTACTTCGTACAGCGCCGCGCCAGGGCACTAACACGCCCGCGAATCGGATCGGGCTCGACAGTCGCCGGCGATACCGCATGGGAACTGTGGACTGAAATCATTCTCGACAGCCGAGGTCATAAAGTTCCGGCAGATCTCGGCGTGCAGGTAACAGTCGATACGTCAGGCGCCGGATTCACCGAAACGCCGTGTTACTTCGCCTGGTTGCAGGGCACGTTGTGGGACCAGGTACACCTGAATTTCTTCCCTGTTCCGATTGTTCATATCGATCGCGAAACGTACCGTCGTTTCCGGTTCCGCCTCTGGATGCCGTCGATCATCGCTGTGATAGGCGCGCGCCTCCGCTACGCCAACGTCCATCCCGATTTTGCTACCTGGAACACTCCGTCGACGCCGGTCAATGTGGGTTTCCTCAACATGGACACCATGGCGAACGCAACCGCAAACACGCGGTCACAGCCGCGCAGCTTTGCCACAGACTTCGTAAATTTCGCGCGCCAGCAAAAACTTTACATCTGCTGGATGGGCATTCAGGAAATGGTCCAACCCACGTGCGACCCGCATGCGACTTGCGGCTGTGAGACGTCCGTTCCGGAGGAAGAGCGGCAGAGGACCGACAAAGGGCGCAAGCGCCGCACCACTCCACCAGCGCGAAGACAAAAAAGAAGACTGATAGTTGAGGACTTAAGATGAGCATTCTCGATCAAACACGCTTCATTGAACGACAACAGTTTTTCAACGGCCAGCGCCTCTTCAAAGACGATCTTCAGACGCTCGAGGCGTTCAATCGCGAGATGCGCTGGTTGCATAACAAGAGCCTGCACCAGCCCGGCATCGGCAACGGCTTCGCAGTGACCGGCAAGAAAGGCGATCGTGAAGTGACCATCGGTCCCGGTTACGCGATCGATCGCGAAGGTCATGAGATCGTTTTGATTCGCGATCAGATCGAAGCGGTTCCACCGACCGCGGGCGAACCCGACGGCACGCCGACGTTCTACGATCTGACAGTTTCCTACCTCGACGAAGAACTCGAAGAGGCGGAGTTGCGCGAAGGGATCTGCAACTCGCGCGGTGCAGTGAGACTGAGAGAAGAACCCGTTTTCTGCTGGGTGCGACTCGATGCGAACGGCCAGCCGCGCGAAGCGAGGGAGAAACAACAGATCCTTTCCGGCATGCGTCTGGTGCTCGCGCGTGCACAGGTTCTCAACTGCGAGCTTTTCCAGGATCTGTCAGTAGCCGAGCGATTGAACGCACGGCCCGCAACTCTTCCTTACGTTTGTTGCGGCACTTACCAATCCGACTGGCAACCGAAACTGTTTGCGCCGATCGATCCTGACGTAATGTTCGAGAGTCAGGACCTCGCCAACTTGATCCAAACGTTCTCGGCAGGGTTGGGCTTCTTTCCCTGGGTACTTCCGATCGGCCTTGTCGCCACTGTTGACACATCGCTGTGCGGGTTCATCAACACGCCCTGTTATTCCGCGCGCATTGCCGGACCACGACTGCGACGCTTCACCAGAACAATCCAGGAAAATCAACAGGCAAACATCGACATCTTCCTCGACGGTTTCGTGCAAATCATCGATCCGCAACCGCGAAGTTTCAAGGTCAACATACTTCTCATGGGCCAGTTGATCGCCCCGAACCGAGAGCAGCGGCTGGCGACGTTTGAGGCCGCACAGGCTGCGATTAAGTTCCTGCAAAACACTGATCTCGAGTCGGATGAGTTCAAGGCGCAGATGCAGCAGACCGTCGACAAGCTGTTCCGGTATTCGCGCGACGAAGCAACAGGCGAAGAAGACGGCTGGCAGCTAGTTTGGATGGGAGTTGAGGATTAAAGACGTGAGTGAAAACGGCAAACGCAATTTCCGATTTCTCAACGTAGATGGACAGTGGCCCGTCTTCGAGTGGCAGGGTCTACAACTCAACGAAGACGGCTCGTTGCAACTTCAAACCGTGCCGCTGCTTGAAGGAGCCGAGTTGTTCGCAGATACCGAGGTTGACGATAACTTCGGTCCAGCGGGCATTGCCGTCAGCAACGAAGGGACGATCTATTTCAGCAGTCCAAACACGCACCAGGTGCTGAGACTGGATCCATGCGACGGCTCGGTTGGTCCACTTTCATGCACAGGCGGCAAGGGCACCGGGCCCGGCGAGTTCAATACTCCTCGCGGATTGTTGATCCCTGAATACCGGGATTCGCTGTTTGTCGTAGATAGCGGAAACCATCGCATACAGATTTTCGATCCGGAGTCAGGTCAGCTTGTAGACGTCTGGGGCGACAGCACTGCCGATCCTGGACCATCGAATCAACCCGGACGTTTCGATACGCCGTGGACGATGGCCGCCGACGATCAGGGCAACGTCTACGTTGTCGATTACGGCAACAAGCGCGTTCAGAAGTTCGATCGCGCGGGAGATTTGGTCCCTTCGTTCTGGGAGGCAATCGACGCAGCCGGTGTGTTGCAGCGGCCGGTTGATATTGCGGTTCGTTCGTCGGCTGAAGGCATTCGCGTTTACATCGTCGATAGCGAGTTGCACGCGGTGTTTATTTTCGACGACGAAGGCGGGCAGGTGAGCACGGCGGAACTTCCGAGCGGCTCATTCGGTGAAGACGTGCTGATCAAGCCGCTGGGCATCGCTGTCCGCGACACGGCAGTTTACGTTGGCGACAACGAGCGTCACGCGGTTCTGACGTTCGAGCGTGGCAACGAATACAGGTTCATCGGTGAGGCCATCGGTTATCACGCGGCGATCGCCGCACTGCTGATGCTGGACGAGGAAACGTTGCTGGTCCATAGCGGCGAGAACGTCGCGCCACGACGTTTGTCTGTGAAAAAAGGCTATCGAACGACCGCCGCCATGTGGAGCAGCGCGATCAAAGGCGACAACCTGAAGACCGCCTGGCATCGTGCGGAAGTCGAGATGCAAAGGCTTTCAGGCGGCGCACACCTGCGACTGTTTGTTGCCACCGCCGATCAGGAGGGCGATGCGCCTGGCGTGGATCCGTCTGCGGACAATCCGTTTGCCGATCCGAAGTGGCGTCGCGCGATCACTCCCACGGATCGTTTCGCGAACTTGTCTGACGTTTTTATCGGCGGCGAGCCGTCGGGTTTTGTTTGGATCGGAGCGTTGTTCTCGGGCGATGGACGATCGACTCCCGTTGTTTCACAAATACGCGTCGAATTCGATCACAAGGGATACCTGGACCACCTGCCGGCGATCTATCGAACGGATACGAGGTGTTCGGATTTTCTTTTGCGGTTCCTGTCGATGTTCGAAACCTTGTTTGACGACGTCGAGGAACGCATTGTCGCTCTGTCAGTGCTGTTTGATCCGGAGAGCACACCGAAAGACATGCTGCCGTGGCTCGCTGGATGGCTGGCGGTTGAGCTCAACGAAGACTGGGACGAGCAACGACAGCGCGAGACTATCGCGCGCGCCTTTGAGTTCTTTGGACGCCGTGGAACCGCAGCCGGTTTACGTGAAGCACTGCGCGTCTTCGGAGGTGTCAATGCACTCATCGAAGAACCGATCGTAAACGCCTCCTGGTGGTCGTTACCCGCGGAATCAAATCCGTGTGGCTGCAAGCCATCCGCAAACTCCGCGTGCAACTGCGGCTGCAGCTCCACACGAGATCGTTCATGGGAGGCCACCGAGAACTCCGTTCTTGGCGTCACGACCATGCTGGTCGCTGCATCGCCGCAGGGCGCGGTTCTCGGCTCGAGCGCCACCCTCGATCATTCACATCTCATCACAAACGAAGAATACGGCGCGCCACTCTTTTCCGAGGTGGCCCACCAGTTCAACGTCCAAATCTACCGGACGCAGTTGCACTGTCCGGAAACACTGCCTCGCGTACACGCGATCATCGAACGGGAAAAACCCGCACACACGGAATATCACCTCTGCGTGATCGAGCCGCGCATGCGCGTCGGCTTCCAGGCACAGGTAGGAAAAGATGCAGTCGTGGCTGGTCCACCTTCACATGTGCTACTGCACGAGGGAATGTTCCTCGATCAGCAGAGCTCCCTTGGAGGCGAACCGAATGCGACAGTCGGCGAACACAGTCGCGTTGGCGTGAGCACGCGCGTCGGATGAGTGTGGCTTGCGTGATGTGCACCGTCTGGTGCTGATTTTTGCTCCGGAGGAGCAAGATGTTTATAGCGTCGCAAAAACGCCCGATTGGTTCGCTCCGTAGGAGCGACATGTCGATCCGTGGTTCCGGCAGAACATGGCGCTCCGCTGGAGCGCACAACATCAAGAAACATAAAGCTATAGACATGGTGCTCCTCTGGAGCACGGCGTAGACCTAAAAAGCTTAGAGGAGGAAACATGGTACAGAAACATCAGGCCGTTCAGGGCGGTTATCAGGGCAGACATGATGGTCGTCACGACCATGACGATCGCCCACCCCAGGATCTAAAGGCCGGCGTCAGGAATAACTATTTTTACGGCAAGCTGCTCGATGTTTTTCATCTGGAGATGGAGCAGGAGTACTTCAACTCCAAACGCT
>DASTQB010000327.1:0-14388 GCA_035761985.1 Pyrinomonadaceae bacterium | reverse complement strand
GTAGGGGACCACTGCTGAGGTGGCGGCGGCTGAGGAGACGGCGGTCTTGGACCAGGAACTGGCGTAGGCGGATGATAGATTTCGGTTTTGGGCGGTTCGGTATCTCTTGGACCAGGGTATCTGATCGTCGCGTTTGGATCTGGTGGCGCGGCGTTGGCGAGCGGAGTCCCATCCTCCAAACAAAAGTTCAGGGCAGGATCTGTGTATGTGCGATTACAGGTGGGACAGCGCTTCATTTATGTTTTCAAGTGACTAAGATTTGCCGGGTTTGCACGAAAATCATGTCAATCCTGATAATCATGGAATCCTGTGCTGCATGCCTTCGAGTTGGGCGTTCTTACAGGATTTCACGATTGGGCATGATTTACATGATGATCATCGACACGCCGTTTCGTGCGAACGAACTCTAAACAAAAGTTGCCGTGTGCTCAAGCGCGAATTGGCTTTCCACAGCGGCCACAGAACTTCGTCCCCGCAGGATAACTGCTGCTGCACTGCACGCAGAACACCTCCACAGGTTTCGGTGCTCTCCACTCGAGCGATGCGGTCCCGATCGGAATCCCACAACGCCCGCAAAACTTCGTGCCCGCCGCATAACCGTGCCCGCACCGCGGACACGTCACATCATTGCGCACGGGCTGGAACGTCGTATTCCCGCATCGCCCACAAAACTTCACGCCTTCGGCAAAACGCGAATGGCACTTCGTACACATTACGACGACAAGCGTCGTCGAGTTTGCACCATGTCTGCTATCCAGACTTCCACCGCGCGAGGGGGTCAACTGATTGCTCGAAACTCCGATCTTGAGATGAGTTTCGATAATCTGTTCCGCGATGTCACTACGGATTTCGATCACACGCTCGTCATCCGGCGCGCCTGACATTGCTACTCGCAGCACGTGCTTGCCAGGCGCAAGCGACGTCAGGATTACTCGACCCGAGCGCCCGACACTTCCCTGGCGTTCATCGTCAACGTAAACCTCTGCGCCGGACGGCGCCATGATCACGAGCCTCGACTCTCCTCGTTTTATCGTCTCGCCCGTTGCCGAAACAGCTTCCGCAAAACTTTCGAACCACTCGCCCGCGTTTGCAGGTCGGTCTGCAGTGTCTTTCGCCAGCGCTTTCATAATCGACGCCGCGACTTGCGCGCTCACGTCGGAACGCAAACTCGACAACGCCGGTGGCGCCTGCGTGAGCTTCTGCGCGATCAGTTGCGTGATGTTGCCGGTGAACGGCGGCCGCCCTGCGAGCATGTGGTAGGCAATGGTTCCGAGTGCATAGACGTCAGCGCGCGGGTCGAGCTGTTCGCCGGGTTGCATCTGCTCGGGCGCCATGTATTCAGGCGTGCCGATGATCCCTCGTGATGCTGGTCCACTCGCCGACGTCACGTCCGATCGATCCGCGTTAACGATTTTTGCGAGCCCGAAGTCTCCGACTTTCACGAACCCATCTTCACCACCAGTCTTTCGCTTGTTCTGCATCAGAAAGATGTTCGCGGGTTTGAGATCGCGGTGAAGAATTCCCGTGTCGTGAGCTGCTTCAACTCCTGCAACTACCTGTCGCAGGATCTTCGCCGCTCGTTGCGGGCTGACGGTGCCTTCGCGGCGAAGTAAATCGTAAAGCGTTTCACCTTCCACGTACTCCATCACGAGAAAGAACACGCCATCGGCACTTTTGCCGAAGTCGGTAACGTCGACGACGTTGGGATGGCGAATAGACGCCGCAGCTCGTGCCTCGCGTTCGAAGCGAGCGATCGCTTCGCCTTCCTGCAGATCTTCGTCGTTGAGTATGTCGGGCCTGACGGTTTTGATCGCCACCTGGCGGGTGAGTAGATTTTGATCGCGTGCGAGATAAACCTGCCCCATCGCGCCGCGACCCAGACGTTTCTCGAGCAAGTATCTCGACGCGATCAGTCGCGAACCGGGCAGTGTATTCTTAGTCGTCGCCTGATCCTGCGGGCACGTGTCCACGTCGTCTTCATAACAGTTCTCGCAACGTGGACACTCACGCATGGGTCGAATTTAGCCACGGATGACACGGATTGTAAATCAGGATCATCTTGCCGGAGCGAGATCGACGCAGCACGCCGCGCAACGTGTGGCGCCGAGCGGTATCGCCGTCAGGCAGTGTGGGCAGTCTTTAGTGTTTGGTGGCGGAGGCGGTGCCGCACGCAAACGGTTGATAGCTTTGACCACGAAAAAGATGGCCAGCGCTACGATCAGGAAGTTGATGATGTCATTCAGAAACCTGCCGTATGCAATCACCGGCAGACCTCGCAATTGCGCATCGGCCAGCGACACGGGCCTCTGACCCGAAAGATCGATGAAGAGGTTGGAGAAGTCTGCCTTGCCCAGCAGCAATCCAATCGGCGGCATAATGACGCCTTCAACGAGCGACGTAATGATCCTCCCAAATGCCGCGCCAATTACTACCGCGACTGCCAGGTCGATTACATTTCCTCGTGCGATGAACTCTTTGAATTCTTTCCACATGGATGTCTCTCCTTAGTGAGTCATTGGCAGTTCTTCGCTAGTTTGAAGCCGGCCTTTTCTGCGTCGGTACTGTTCTTGAAAATTACTTTATTGCTTTCTGAGATCTCCTTTTGCGGCCGGCAAGCGTTTGTGTAGTAAATCCTGGATTGCTTATCGGCGACTATCTCCTCCGGCTCTGTGGTTTCAGCAGCGCCGTTTGTCTCCGCAGCGGAGTCCTGTTCCTCCTTCGCCTGCCGGCGTGCGGCAACAATGTCTTCAGCAGCTATGTCGAGCAGACGGAAACTTGGACCACGTGCAACCGTCGTCACGATTAACTGAAAGTCTGCGCAACGAAGTTGCTGCCCTCTCGACTTCCATGAAGACCAGTTGCCCGTGAGTTGTAACGACTGCGAGATCAACTTAACAAACTCCTCGATCGTCGGCGCCTTAAAGGTCTCCTCAAAACCGACCCACAGCGACGTAAGGCGATCGTCAAGCAGATCTAGCGAGATGCTGCGCACGCCTTCAAACTTCGTCTTGTCGATGTTCGGATCGAAAAACGGATTGATCGTCGTCTTCGTAACGCCGAAGGGATCGGTCTTTCCAAAAGACGTCTGAGGAACGAGCGCTTTCACCTGCTCCCTCGTCATGCCCAGACGAAAGCCGAGCAGTTCCGGCGCCGCCGGCAGTTCGCTCAGTTTCTTCGTGCACTGGGCCGGCGCACTCTGAACCAGCAGGAGGAAAACAAAGAGGAACAAGAATGGTCGAAACATGAGTGAGATTATACTGATCACTGGACCAGTGAGCGAATTATTCCCTCGAGAGTTGCCGGTTCAAAAGGCGTCGAAACGTACTCGTTACATCCGGCTGCGAGTGCCTGATCGCGAAACTGATCCGCGCCGTAAGCTGAGACCGCAACGATCGGCACCGAATCAAACGACTTCAAATCTCGAATGCGTCGTGTGGCGGAGAGTCCGTCAAGCTGCGGCATCTCCATGTCCATAATTATTAGATCAGGCGATTCTGTTTCCACCTGATCGATCGCCTCGAGACCATTCTCAGCTTCCACGACACGAAAGCCCCTCCGCTCCAGCCAGGTGCGCAGCAGTAAACGAGTGTCATCGAAATCGTCAACTACCAGAACGGTTCGCGGAACGTTGGTCTCGGCTTTGGCCATACTCATAGTTCCTGAGATAAGCGGCGGGGGACCTTTGTTGGTCGCAAGGCTAGCAAAAGCTCCAGTAAAAAACTAGAGCGTGTTGATGTTCACAGCGATGTCACGCATGACACAAAGTTGAAAATCCATCCTTTCGTAGGTTCGCGCGGGAGACACTTACGTCGCACACATCCTCTCTCTTCGAAGATATTTACAACGAATTGTAAAGCGATCCGAATTCTTCAATAACGTTTGTAGCTGATCACGATCACCCTCCACGTTTGTAGAGCTACGTACATCGGCACGTTCTTTGCGCATGAAGTCTTGCATCGTTCTTCAGCCTTTCGACTGCGCTAAAAGCAAGCTTCTAAGAAGCATACGAAAAAATGATTTTAGTGACAGAGAGGTTGTTCAGTAACACGTTACTCATGGAGGGTGGAATGAAAAGTTTTTCAAACTTATCACTGCGATTTTTTCAAGTTGCAGTGTTGATTTTCGGACTAACGGGATTTGCGTTCGCGCAATCTTCGACGTCCGAAGTTAATGGTGTCGTCAAAGACATCACGGGGGCCGTGGTCTCCGGCGCCACGCTACGTCTGATCGACGTAGCAACAAAGGCGGAACAAACTACAACCACGACCGGCGAGGGCTCGTTTGTTTTTGCAAACGTACGCCCTGGTGTTTACACGCTGGTTGCGGAGCATACTGGATTCAGTAGAAAAGAAATTCAGGATCTCCAGGTGAACGTTGGTGTCCCGTTCACTATCAACGTCGAACTCGCAGCCGGTGCACTACAGGAAACTGTTACTGTTTCGGCTTCCGACGTTGCAGCACCTATCAACATAACTAACGCCGAGCTTTCCACGACAGTGCAAACTCAGCAGATCAATGACCTGCCTCTCAACGGCAGAAATCCTCTCGATCTCGCTGGATTGCAACCTGGTGTTGCAGCCGGTGGCGCGAATCGCGAGGCGACCATCAATGGTTTGCGCGGTACTTTCTCAAACCTGACGTGGGACGGTATCAACATCAACGACAACTTTATTCGCACAGACAGTCTCTTCGGCGCTGCTGCTCCGAGCGTTCCCGGCGTGGCCGAGTTCACGCTCGTAACACAGAACGCGGGCCCCGGCGATGGTCTCGGTGTGGCGCAGGTAAAACTCGTCACTCCGCGTGGTAGCAACGAGTTCCACGGTTCGCTATGGGAGTATCACCGCAACGACGCATTCGATGCGAACACGTTCTTCAACAACGCAAACGGTCTTCCGAAACCGAAGTTGATTCGTAACCAGTTTGGCTTTGGCGTCGGTGGTCCATTCGTATTGCCACGCTTCGGCGAAGGTGGTCCAGCTACGTTCGGCCGTGGCAAGCTCTTCTTCTATGGCTACTACGAGGGAACAAGAGAGCGCACGGACGCAGAAGTCAATCGCACTGTGCTGACACAATCGGCGCGAACAGGACAATTTTCCTATACTGTGACTTGCACCAGCACGGATCCTGCAGCCCCGGCGGCCACCCGGTGTCCGGCTGGCATTGTCCCAGGCCAACTCGTTACTCTGAACTTGCTTGGTTTGGCCGGTACCACTGCCGATCCGCTCACTCAACAACTGATTGGACAAACGCCACTTCCGAACGATCTCACTGGCGGCGACCAACGCAACTTTGCAGGTTTCCGCTTTAACAGCCCGGCCGGTAGCGATGACGATCTGTGGGGCTTCCGCATCGACCTCGATGCTAATGCAGCGAACCACTTCGACGCATCGTTCAGCCGTGACGTGCTGGTATTTCCAAACGACACGTTCAACGACATCGGCGAACAATTTCCTGGTCTGCCGGGCGGCGGACAGAGTCCGACGCGCACACGTTTCGCCGCAGCCTGGAACTGGACTCCGACTCCGACGTTCAACAACGAACTTCGCGGCGGTATGTTCATCCAGAAGTCAGAGTTTTTCACTAACGTTGTTCATGAGCGACCGTTCCTGATTCAGTTTCCGCTGAACGCGCAGGGAACGGCTGAAGTGTTTACCAACCCGGTTCAGAACTTTCTGCAGCAGGGTCGCGACGTAGACACTTACGAGATCATGGATAATGCGGTCCAGTCGTGGGGCAACCACTTCTTCCGCTTCGGCGGCAACTATCGTCTCGTGAAGCTCGCACCATTCAACGCGGGCGGCACGCTGCCGACGGTTACCCTCGGCTTCAACGATATCGGCACGATCAATCCGTTGGATACGGACCTGTTTCCGGGTGGGATTGGCACCACTGCGTTTACGAACGCAACTAACATTCTGGCCCTGCTCACCGGATCACAGGCAGAAGTCAGTGAAACATTCAACGCCGCGAGCTCCAGCTCGGGATTTCTCCGAAACCAGATTAACCGTCAGAACTACGAGTACTTCAGTGTTGGTCCATACATTGGCGACACCTGGCGTGCGCGTCCAAACCTGACGTTGAATTTCGGATTGCGTTGGGAGTATGTCTCGGTGCCAAAGGAAAAAAATGGCTTGCTCACGATGCCGATCGGTGGTCTCGAGGTGCTGAATACAAATGCACTGATTGACGCTGCATCGGGAGGCGGACGTCCTATTTATAACAACGACTGGAACAACTTCGCGCCGAGCTTTAGCTTTGCCTGGGATCCATTCGGAGAAGGCAGGACTTCAGTCCGCGGCGGCTATGGTATCTCGTACGTGATCGATAACAACATCACGACGATCGACAACGCGTTAAGCCGTGGCTTCTCGCGCACGATCACGCTCACCGATGTCGAAGGAACGGTGAGTGGCGGCGTGAATCCAATCCCGGTACCAACCTTGACGTTGCCGTTCAACATCCGCGACGTCTTCATCAATGAAGATCCCGCGGCGGCACTGTTCACCATCGATCCAAACCTGCGCACTCCATACGTGCAGCAATGGAACTTTGGCATACAGCATGAAATTTTCGGCGATGCAATCGCAGAAGTTCGTTACGTGGGCAACCGCGGAACGAAGTTGACACGTGGTATCGACATCAACCAGCAGCGAATCTTTGCCGGTGGCTTCTTTGAAGACTTCCAGCGCGCGCGGTTCAATCTGTTGAACTGCCCGACGACTCTTCCGCAATCGGTTCGCGTCAATCCTACGGCCGCCCAGTGTCCGAATCGCCAAGCGCTCCAGGTGCTGCCGTCATTCGGCGCGTTTGCGTTGAACCAGGGCACGTTCCTGACGGCTGTGCGACAAGGCGAGGTCGCGAGAGCTCTCGACTTCTTCATCACGAACAAGTCGTTCTTCTTCGCAGATTTCGGCGGCGGTGACTTTGGTTCTACACAGTTACTCAGCACCTTCCTGCCTAACCCGAACGCCTACGTGGCAGACTTTGTGGGTAATGGATCGTTCTCGACTTACCATGCTCTTCAAGCTGAGATCCGCCAGCGGCTGCGGTACGGTCTCGACTTCCAGGCAAATTACACCTGGAGCAAGAACCTGACTGACTTCGAAGGTACTCAGCAAAACTTCTCGGGTCTGCTCGACCTCGCGCAAGGCACCGTGAAGGAGAAGCGACGTGGCGTCAACGACCTTACTCACGTGTTCAAGGCAAATGCCGGTTACGAACTTCCGTTTGGACCAGGCAGGCGCTGGGCCAACAGCGGCGTGATGAGCAGGGTGTTTGGCGGCATCAAGCTGACGGGTATCTTTGTTGCCCAGACAGGCCGGCCGATCTCCTTCGTCTCGACACGCGGCACACTCAACCGTCTTGGCCGTTCGGGTATCAACACCGCGAACACAAACCTGACGATCGAGGAGTTGCAGGAAATCACGGGACTGTTTTTCGATCCAGTGACTGGCCGTCCGGTGATGTTTGATCCGGCAGTGATTCAAGCGCTGACCGGTGATCTTTCACCGTTGAGAGATGCGAATGGGTTCTTCTCGAATCCTGGTCCGGGCACAGTCGGCAATTTGCAGTTGACGCCTGTAAGCGGTCCTGGACTGTGGAACCTCGACATGGGCTTCATCAAACGGACGCCTATTACCGAGACGGTTAACCTTGAGTTTCGTATGGAGGCGTTCAACGTCTTCAACAAGACGAACTTCTTCATCCCTGCAGCTTCTCTGAACCAGAACATTAACAGTACGACGTTCGGACGGATCAACCAAACCTACGATCCGCGAATTCTGCAGTTCGCGCTGAAGCTCAACTTCTGATAGCGTTTCACTACGTTTGAAACTCTCTGGCGTTGGCTCTCCCGAGTCAACGCCAGATTTTTGATCCGGAGGAGTTAGATGGTTGCATTCATCCTGTGCCTCGCGTTGCTTTTTAACATTAGTGTCGCTCCAGTCGACGACAAGATCCGTGTCGAGGATGTTGTCCTCAAACATCTTGAAGCCATCGGAACGGACCAGGCGAGGCGCTCGGGTCGCAGCCGTATCGTTGCGGGTAGTTCGATGATGAATCTGCGCACCGGTGGGCGTGGGAACGTGTCGGGGCCTGCGTTGATTGCTTCTCATGAGAAGAAAGTTTTACTGAAGGCAGAGTTTACGAGTGCGTCATATCCGTTTGAGAAGCTTGGTTTTGACGGGCGTAAGTTTGCTGCGCGGCAGTTTGCACCGGGTTCGCGTTCTCCGCTCGCGCAGTTTTTCATGTCTCACGACGTGATCTTTTCGGAAGGACTGATTGGCGGTGTGCTGTCGTCGGCGTGGCCGTTGTTGAATATTTCTGAAAGGGAACCGAAGGTACAGTACATAGGGACGGAGAAGATCAAAGGGCGGCAGGCGCATAAAGTTAGGTACACGCCGCGAAGTGGCGGCGAGTTGAAGATCACGATGTACTTCGACGCGGAGAGTCTCAATCATCTCCGGACGGATTACGAGCGTGTAGTTCCGGCGTCGATGGGTGCAACACCTGGCGAGTCTGCGAGCCAGCGCGAGACGCGGTACAAGCTGGTTGAGGACTTTAGCGACTTCAAACGTGAAGGCGACCTGACGCTGCCACACACCTACAACATTCAGTTCACCATCTTCCAAACCACCAACCCCCTGGCGCTCGACTGGACCATCACGCTCAGTCGCTTCACGTTTGATTATCCGATCGAGGTGAAAGAGTTCGCGGTGGATAGCTAACTCTATCGATCGTCCCTACCTCTTCCAGGTCTTAGCCTGCGAAGCAGGCGCAAGCGTAAAGCCTGGGGCGTGAGCCCCAGGATTCGGAAATAAGTCCAAGCCGAGCCCATGAAATGGGCGGCAGCCGTTTTGTCATGAAATGGGCCGTTTTGATTTTGGAACTAATGATCGGTTTAAATGCGAAACTGCCATTCTGCCGGATCGCGGGCAGTGTCGAGGACCGCAATGACAAGGATCACGTCATCTTCAACCGTGAAGTAAATTGCGTATGGAAATCTTCTCGTTAGGGCGCGACGAATGCCAGATCGAAGTTCTTGATATTTGAAAGGTCCGTCGAGAATGCGATTGTAAGCGGCTCTGACTTCGCGTAAAAACTCCGCACCTAAGCCTTCCTGCTCAGACTCATACCATTCGAATGCAGCTTCCAAATCAGCATCGCTCGCGACATCGGAGAGTAAGCGATAAGGGTTCACTTGGGATCGGTAAGGCGGTCGAGTACTTCGAATGCTGAATGCGCGCGTGAGGGATCTTCGCGATAGCGTTGTAGGCGATCTTCAGCTAGTCGCAGGTGGCTCTCGGGGACGGGAAGGGCGCCCGGATCTTCCGAAATCTGATCCCACAGGGCCTGCACATATTGAACTTGCTCCGCCTTCGACAGAGCGTTGAAGCCAGGAGGTACTGGTAGTGAAGTATCAGGCATAATGCGTTTATCTTAAGTGATTTGGAATCATCGCGCTACGGTGAAGTTGAGGATGATGGTACCCGCGGCAGGGGTCGAACCTGCGACCTTTCGCTCCGGAGGCGAACGCTCTAATCCACTGAGCTACGCGGGCAGACCTTTTTGCTGAGGAAATTCGCGAGTTTCAAAGAAGCACCGAAACTTTACCCTCTTATTCACCCTCCGTCAAATGCCGAAGTGTCCACTTTTCCACCCTCATTCATCACTCGCTCGTTGTGTATATTTGGATCGCTCTGTTGAGATTTGTCACTGGTGATGCTGTGAGTTGGACCACTGCACAGAATGAGGGTAAAAAAAGGGTAAACACTGCGATATAGCCACTAAATAAAGACGTTTAGAAACCTGAGTTTGTAGGCAGTAGCGTTCAAGTGTTGATCTGGCGTCTACCTTTATCGGGCGCTACGGTATGCTGAGTAATTGTAGCGCCCTTTACTAGTGATGGTCAGCAAGTGGAAACAGAGAGTTTACCTCATGACACGACCAAGTATGCAGAGCCGCCTAGGCACCCTTTGCCATCGGTATCCACGCATGCAGAATATGATTTCCCACCAACGATGATTGTAACCAGTACCATCACGTCTGTCTTAAGGGTTTCGATTGTAACTTCCGAGGATTTTACACCAACCCTCTTCGCTATAAGATCTGACAAACCACTCTTGTTTCCCGCCTTTGCGGTAGTGTGAATGTTACTGGCGAAATTCTTGTCAGTAGCCAGGGCCGTGAGGAATTTGGTGCCGGGGTTGGCCGGAGATGTTGCAGATTTGGCGACATGAGTTGCTCCGGCGTATCTTTCGACGGGTCGCCTGACGAAGCTGCCATGTTTGTTGACAAACTAATGGCTAGAAAAAGCCCGATAAGCAAACAAGCAGTAGCTACAATTCTTTTCATGGTGGATACTCCTTACTGTGAAGCGACTGAAATCAATGTTCAGCGCGGGGGTGGAATTGAGGAGGTTGGCATTGGATAGCTTGATGGAGTGCCAACCGTGAATAGATGTTTCGTAACGGCTGAACTATAGGTTTATAGCGCGGGAGAGTCAAGGATCAGAACAACTGAATCTACAACGAATTCCAAATTCTGAGTTTTTCTTCTTAGTTGGACCACAGGCTACCCACCCGACCAACCGTAAAGACACTCTCGCCCCATAGTGCAGATGAGAGAATCCGAACACCAGACAGACCAGCCAAGCAGATGTGAGGCGCTATCGGCATTTCCGCATGGACCGTGGTAAGTTGAAAGCAACATAAACTGATCCAGTGACTCAATTGGAAGCATTCACTTCTCCGTTATCCCATGTCATATCGCATAAGATAATTTCACGTTGATTCGGCGAACTGTTGGCCCAAAAACCCAGACGCTTGGTCCGGTCACACTAGGTACTCACTTTTTAAATTCACACGATGCGTTCATCACAACACATCCCTGAACTTGGTTGGGATTATTCAGCCAACTCAGACTTGAGTAAGGTGCGCGTTTGCGAAATATTGGCTCATCTTTTAAAAATATTACTGCGCTGACCTCATACCGTGAGGGATTTCGATGCCACCTAAAACCAGACCAAAACCTGAAACCGTCTATGACGCGACTGACGTGCATCTACGGTCCATTATCGGTTTAACAAGCGGTGCAAGCACGTCGCTGACACCAAGCGATCTGGCAAAACCCGAGATCGTTCTTCTTTTGCTGTCTCAACATGAGGTTACGTTAACTGAAATAAAAACTCACAAGGCTGATAACTCGCGTTTGCAAGACGAGATCCGAAATCTCATAGCGGAAAGGGAACAGCTTCGTATTGATTTAGCAAAAGCCAAAGAGCGAAGGTCAATATTATTATTAGAAGTGCCAATGAGTATTCTAATAGGATTCGCTACCAAGATGTTGACTGTGAATCCATTAGATGGCATTGGCTGGGTTTTACTTTTGATTGGTTTGGTCATGCTCCTGATGGTGAGGAAGCCTTTTCACAAAGATGGACCAACCAGAACGGAGGAACATGACAGTTCGCGTCAAAACTAAAGGCCGTATCATACGAATACTTGACAGCAAAACTGTAATTATTAATTTGGGTTCGGAACATGGTGTCACTGGGACTAGTATCTTCCACATCCTGGCGGACCCAGAGGATGTTGTGGATCCCGAGACCAACGAGGTTCTGGGAAGTGTTAAGGTAACAAAGGGGCGAGTACGGGCTTTGCAAGTGTCCGAAAAATTCACTATAGCCACTTCCTCGTGGACAGAGTCAGTTATTAATCCACTCCTGAATTTCATATCCACACATCGACAAACAGTTGAGGAAACCCTCAAGATAGACGCACGCGAACTGAAACCGTGGAAAGGTAAATCCGAAGTCCCTATTCGAGTTGGCGACGAGGTTGAGGTGCTCGTGGAAATCGATGAACCGGGAGAAGAAGAGCCAGAAGGATATGACGAAGCTGATGATGAGGATTTAGAGGCGAATTTTCACGATGGCAGCCAAACAAACGTCAGCGATGAGACCTGATTGGTTTCCGCTTCTACTTACCTTGTGTACTCGATTTTAAGTATAAGCTGGTATGCATGGGACCGGCTTCCGTCTGAAGCCCCGCCCTGACTTAGGAAGGCATTCTATTTTTGACACCTAGTCGGAGGCTCCAACGGGTGGTTCACATGAGGCCGTGTAAGGTAGAAATCCGATCCTCTCGCATGGAGGGCAAGAAGTTACACACCCATGTGAAAGGCCGTGTGTAAAAGCACTAGGATGTAAGTTCTTCTGTTCAACGCCAAGCTCCAGCACTCTCTAGCAAGCGCGCAATCTGTTGCTTGTTTCTTCCACGTGCTTCAGCGAGCGCCGAGCGCCCTGCCGCATCAACAACATTCACGTCCGCGCGCCAACGAAGCAGCAGCTTGACGGTATCGTCATGTCCGCCGATCACAGCGAGAATCAAAGAGGTTCTACCGCTGTTGTCTTGAGCATTGATATCAGCACCTCGTTCAAGCAGATACTTCGTCGCGTCGCTGTGTCCATTCGCTGCGGTAATCATCAACGCAGTGCGCCCATTTGCGTCTCTCGCGTCCACGGGAATACCACGATTGAGCCAAAGCTCAATCTCGATTTTGCTGCCGTCTTGCGCCGCACTCCGAAGGCCGCTGATGGGCGGCGGCGCCAAAGTCGCTCGTGGTATTGGCCCCGTCGAAAATCTCGGTACAAATTGTTCACGCGATCTCTCAACCTGAGCCTGTCCGCAACTTCGTGTAGACATGACGGTGTAGTTGTAGTCGACGTCAGAAAAGTAGCGAATGATAATCCTGGCTATCTTTCGATCGAGCAGGAAAACATCTATGTGACCTTGTCGCCAAATCTCCCACCACTTGAGCATGCACTCTGATTCGCTATTGGCCGCGACCGGAATCTGCCATCGTATGCTCCTAGTCTGCGATGCTGAGGAATGATCTGTTCGGTATGCGCTTAATGTCTGTGTCAGATCCAGTTCTAGCGGTAATTTTCCCCCGTTGAGATAGCTGCCGCTGCCCTTCGTTGGTGTGCCCTCAATTTCCCACTCAACGTCACCTTTCGGAGTAGTAGCGAACGGTTCAACTGATGTATTTGGAAACGTGACGATCGATTGGTTCTGGCTTTCACAGTTGGAGATCTTTTGTGGAAACGAACCCGGATACAGCGCTACCGGCGGTTCGTCCGGAATAAATTCACCCAGCACCGGCGCAGGCAGAATGCCTAGGCTAGTGAACTCACCGGCCACCATGTTTGTGCTAACTTGACCGTTCGAGATGTCGATGATGATCTGCCGATGCTTGATTCGCAGGCTGGCCGAGCCATTGATAACGGCGATGAATTCAGGATCGTTAGACGATATTGAATAAATCTGTCCCTCATTTTTGGCGATGTCTCTGATGATGACATCAAGATTTCCGACGGGCTCAGGAACGGAAGGCTCGGTCCAGTGGCGAGACGCCACGAGATGCGGTGTATAACCCGTCCCAAAAGAAATTGTACCGATCGGAAGTTCAATGCTTGCCTTTGCCTTGATCGAAAACTTGCCGTCGCTGTCCCAGACGAACTCGATTGGAAGGAATGGAAGTTTATAAGCAACCCAAGCTGTAAGGTGCCCGTTCAGACGCGATCCCGTTCCCGATCCGGTGTCTTGGCTTCTAGTGCAAGCGCCAACAGCGAAGAGGTGGGGGAGTACTGCAACTATTAATAATGAGGCTTTTATTTTTCGTATCATTTGGGAAGTCCTGCGAGGTTCTGAAGGCTGGCCATCGAATGTACGAGGATCAGGTCAGCCTTCGACTATCGTTGCGGGAGGTTATGCTTGTCAGAACCAAAAGTCAAATGTCCCACCCGAATTGGCAGCGCGAATCTCACTACCAGCCGTGCACGACGTTTATGGTCCGAGCACTGCCGATGAAAAACGAGTAGAAGAATGTTTCTCAGGCAATTGTCAAATACAAAGAAGGGAACTTAGTTCAGGCTGCGGCCCTGCCTAGCCGCTCCAAGGCGCGCTAACTCGCGAGGCGGTGGAAGAATTCGACGATCCAGAACGAAACGGCGGCGACGAAGGCGGCGGCGGGGATTGTCAGGATCCACGCCCAGACGATGCGGCCCGCGACGCCCCACTTTACCGCGGACAAACGACGAGTGGCGCCCACCCCGACGATCGATCCGGTGATCGTGTGAGTGGTTGAGACGGGCGTGCCGGTGACGGTCACGTACGCGAGCGTGAGTGCTGCTGCAGTCTCGGCGCAGAAGCCGCCGACTGGCTTCAGTTTCGTAATCCGCGTTCCCATCGTGCGGACGATGCGCCAGCCGCCCGACAACGTGCCCAGTGCAATCGCAGCGTGTGCGGAAAGCACAACGGACGTCGGAACCTCCGGCAACGTTCCATCCGGTTTATATGCCATGCCCCAGATGCCGCCGGCGGTGAG
>DASTQB010000326.1:0-31713 GCA_035761985.1 Pyrinomonadaceae bacterium | reverse complement strand
CGAGACTCCGGGCCGGTGCGGGTCGCTATTTTGCCCCTGCGGTGCTATCACATAGTATTTCTGTACCGCCTCGTAGTTGTCAGGACTGTCATCAGGCGTCACTGTCACCACGATATTGACCGCATATACGAAGTTATTGCCGCGAGCCACTGGTCCAAGTTCCTGCACTTTGCCTGCCTCGAACGAACTCCATTTGGGGTTGTTTTCGGCCAGCTTGTTAGGTCCAGAAGATTTCAATTCGATTGAGATCACGTCCGCTCCATCTGGATCGATGAAGGCTAGCGGATTGTTCCTTACGTAGGCATAGAGATTCAGCCTTTGCGGATCTACCAGCCTCTCAACCGTGACAATAACTGGATCAGAACTGGTAAACCGCCCTTGCAGACTCGCGTAATAACGAGCACCAAAGTAGTCGAGCCCCGTTTCATTATCGCGTTCTTTCAAAGTGAATTTTTGCTTGAGCGTATCGCTTGCGGCATAACCCGCAACCGTATCGCGGCCACCATAACTGGTCGGAATCTCTTCGCCAAACGGCAGATAATCGTGTCTACCAATGACGCTACCATCTTCCTTCGTGATGACTCTCGGCGTGCCAAGCTGGTCGAGAGTCAGATAACTCGTCGCGTTGCCCGAAGACATTGGGTTATCGGTGTACTCGGCCACTACTTGTCCGACCATGTTGTAAATATAAGTAAACGTACCCGCGCTGCTAAGCTTCTTCACCCGGCGACCGTCGCCGTCATAGATATAGCTGGCTCCGCCTGAAGCAGGATCTCCACCGTTATAGGAGATCTGTCGATTCTCCGCGTCATAGACAAACTCGTGGCCCGCTTTGTCCTTCGTCATGTTACCGGCGAGATCGAAGCTGTACTGTTCACCCACTTGTGGACTCACACGATTCGTCGCGGCATCAAACATCGGATTATCACCAACGAGTCCAGGAGTCGTGTTGGAAACGTCAATACGCCGATTTCCGTACCGTTGATTCTGTCCATTCACATCGCTGTAAATGAATCCCTGTTTCCAGGTCAGCGTTCCGCCGTTGAATTCCTGAGCCGACGTTAATCGATTCAGTTGATCGTAGCCGTAATTCTGCGTAAGAGTCGTTCCGCCCGGCAGCGTGATGGTTTGACTTTGAACATTTCCGTTGTTGTTCGTGGTGCCGTAGCTATAGTCCAAACGCCAGACGCTGGAGCTGGCGGCCGTTATCCCTAAACCGACTTGTTCGGGTTGCAAGCGGGAATTGAAGTTTGTGTGCTCCCAGAGAGTGTTACCCAACCGCAACTGACTCACTGCGCCGTGCGGGCTGTACTGAATACGATTGGTGCTGTCAGTGGCGGCCGCTCCGGCGTAATACAGTCCATTCGCCACATTTCTAACACCAGCCAGCCTGCCTGCATCGTCGTACTCGGAAGCAACTACCCGGCCTGAAGGATAGGACTGGGAGGTCATGACACCCGCCAGGTTATAGCTGTAGTTCATCACATAGCCGACGCCGTCGATCGTTTGCGTCGTTGATTTGATCCGGCCCACCGCATCGTACTCGCCGTAACTGTAAGTCGACACACTCGAACTCACGCTGGTCAAGTGTCCTTTGGAGTTGTTCACATTACTCGCGTCGTAGATCAACGTAACGTTCGGTGTGCCGTCGCTGTAACTTCGCGTTTTGAGGCGATCGACTGCGTCATAGGCGTAAGTCGTCGTGATGTTACGCGCGTCTATACGTGAAATCACATTACCGTTGTTGTCGTAGCTATACGCGGTGGACCACTGCGTGTTACCGGTGACTTCGTCTGTCAGGTTAGACGCCAGAGTACCGGCGTTTAGCTCGGGATTCTTCAGACGCAAAAGACGTCCAAGTGAATCGTACATAAAGAATCGCTGCTGTCCGCCTTGAGTAATCTTTCGTAGATTTCCGACCGCGTCATACAGATATGACGTTGACGTGCCGTTCACGTCGAGATTTCCCGTAATGTCATTAGGCTCATCGACGCGCACCACTCGACCTGTGACGTCAAGCAAGGAACGACGCTTTCTTCCCGACGGATCGGTGACGGTAACAGTCAATGCGATCACACCGCTGGTATTTGCACCGTAAACTGTCCCTACCTGTGAGCTGTCTGGAGCGATGAGCGTAGTTACGCGACCGAGGACATCGTAGACGTTGGTGAAGCAAACATTACAAGTGGCCGGCAGCGAGGCGCTTACACTACCGACACGGTATGGTTGAGACTCCTGCGATACTCGTCCCACAGCATCGTAATAAGTATCGCTAACCACCCACGGCGTGCTGCCTGTACCGTCGTAAACAAATTCGCGACTCGGACGCCCGAGGCCATCTCGATAAGTGCGACTCTCGAGTGAGTGAGACGCATCTATATCAGTCAAAACCTGCACGTAAAGATCGCCGGGAACGTCTGAATAATTGTAACGAATCCTGCCTGAGTCCGGACGCGTCACTTGCTTCAGCCGATTTAGCGGATCTGTGTAGTCGTAGCTGGTCGTTTTGCCATTGGGGTCCGTAACGGATACGGCTCGACCGGTGTTGAAGTCATAAACGCTTGAAGTAACGAGACCCACGTTTGAACCGTTATTGCCACTGGCATCGGGAATGGGAGTCGTAACAGTGCTCGGATATGCGAACGTGTTTCGCAAAAGTCCGTCGGAAAACGAATCCGAATACGTTAATTCAGTCGGATTTTGCAGGGTTGTGTCCTGTGGAGACCAGATTTTGCGCACACTACCACATTGATCGTATTGGGTATGCGACTCGAGCCAGGAATTCGATACGTTCACCCAGTTTCTCGATGTCGTTGAATTGCCGCGGGCCGAACCGGGATCTTCCCATGAGGTGACTGTTGTATAAGTTAGTACAGGAAATGCCAGCTCATCAAAGCGGCTCTCAGATTGGGAAACCAGCGTTTGGCTGCCGTTAGTCGTATTTACAGAGTAGACCTGCCGTGCGCGAGGCAAACTCCTTATGTGAATGTCCGTCGAAATGTAAGCGCTTCCGTTTGCCGGACCCGAGTAGTTGATGTTGTTGACGGGATTCACTGACAGATAATCGACGTGATCGCGACGCCGTGGATAGACGGAAGGCGCACCTACGCCGAAATCGTATTGCCAGGTATCCGTTTGATTATTGCCCTCAAAGGCAGGAATCTGCGTTTGGGGATCGAGGGACGTTACCTTCGAGACCAGATTTACGCCCGCAGGTTCAATTGTGTCTTTGGTTTCTACAACCCGCGGATCATTTGCTGGTTCGTCATTGATATTTAAAGTCGGACGGACTGCCACATAACCGGGCCACCAGGATACAGAAGCACGTTGGCGCCACTCATTTTCGGACCTTCGCAAGATCGTAGTCTGGTTCAGGTCGAAGATTTCTGTTTTGTATTCCTTACCATCTTTCCAGGCCGAATAGGGATTCGAACTAAAGAGCGTGTTTGCAGCAACGCCGAAGAAGTAATGCTTCTCGTAGCCGAGGAGCGTGTTGTCCGCTGCTCTGTCTTCCGTAGCGACATAACCCACGGAAACAGCCTTACCGGCCGAAGCATTCCATGTTTCAGGCCGGCTGTAACTGATTACTCTTCTGAGGCTGGTCAGGGCTGCAGCATTCGTGTAGATGCGCTTAGTAATCACGCGCCGGTAAATGTAGTTTCCACCTAATATTGCGCCGTTGCTCGGTTCATTTGTCAGTCCACCCTGGTAGTCATAATCTACGGCGCCGCCATCCGGGATCTGGACGCGAGCCAGATCACCATAGACGTTGTAGAAAAACTTTAGCGACTGTCCGTTTGGCAGGTACACTCCTGTTACCATCGGCGGATTAAAGGTCTGGTTGTAATTGACATCGTTAGTGATTTGGGGAAACAGTTGGCCGTACGTTTGCGGTTGCGGCTGGTCGTAACGAAGTGCGGAAGCAAGCGGACCTTTTGTTATGGTGATCGTCTGCAACGTTCCGTTGAATGCCGGCACAATAATCTGATCGCAGAGCCCGTAGGTTGGATCGTTCACGTCGTAATTGACGGTGATTACACGCCCAAGACTGTCAGTGATGGTCTTCACCCGCCAGCCGTTGAAATTTTCGTACGTATAGCTAACTTTGTTTCCGTTACGATCGCGTATCCACGAGACGAGGCCCTGGACGATGCGATAACGCGTTCCATTGGGCAAAAGGAGAAAACCGTTCGCCGTAGTCGGAGATGAACTCTGGCTAATATCATTCACGGCCGTGTCTGAAACGTATGTGATTGACGTTCCATCGGTCGACGCGAAATTGGTTCCGCGGTTGAAACTGACGGCATTCGTATTAGGTTGACCATTTGTCAGCGTGTCGCGCATCTCGTGCTCGGTCCCGTTCGGATCCGTGAACGTGAAAACGACGGCCGTATCGACTACGCGACCGCCTCCTCTTCCATGCACTACTCCGGGTCCGTATCCAACGGGATTACTGCCCCACCAGGACGACGAAGCGAACCTGCGGCAAACAGTTTGGCCCGTTACGGTCGTATCGCAGCGCATGCTTACAATCCACGTCGAGCGCAAAATAACCAGCGACATCGGCACGTCTATGTCACCGCGGCCACCGACGATTGTCAGCGGCAGCGCGAAGTTGAGGTGACCATTGAAGAGGTTAACGGTTGCCAGATCCTCCAACTGCGAGCCCGCGGGCGCTCCCGGAGCCAGAGCCAGCGGAGTACGTTTATCCAATGGACCAGTGGTGGTGGACGTTTGGCTGTTGGCCCATAACGGTGTAGTGGTTATCGCGGCCATCAATAACAAAGGTCGTCCAAAACGAAGAACGAGGGTTTTCAACATCGTATTCTTTAACATGATTTTTGTTCTTCCTTTTTAGTTCACAGGTTCACTGGATGAGAGCCTCCACGTTAACGAAAAAGCGAAACGACCCCGACTGCTGCACGCCCAACAGCCACTGCACCCTGATGCTCTGCCCGGGAGCGAGCGGTTGCGCCAGAGTGATGACGCCGACTTGAAGACTGGAGTGCATGCCGCCACCCATAGATTGAGCCGGCGGAGTGTCTACGGTGGTTCCGCGAACGAGCACTTGCTGGCCACCGGTTATGGTGACTGTGAAGTCGCTGGAATTCAGCACCCGCATGTCCGCCTGTGCTCCTCCAGGCGTGTAACCCGGCGAGTTCAGAGTAGTAACGTCGCAAATTCGGAAGCGCAGCTTGGTTACATTGAATCCCGTATTATTCGTGATAGTGCGTCTGAGGCTGAGAGTGCCGAGCGCTGCGTTTGGACCAACCGCGCTCGTATCGCGAACGCGATTTGGCGCAACGCCTGGAGCGACGGCCGGATCCAGCATCGTTACTGCAAGGGTGGCATTTCGTTGGAGCGGACTGGCAAGGTTCTCTGGGGCAGGTGCGCCCAGTACCGCAACAAGCGACCCGTAAACTCCTGCATCCGTGGCGACAAAAATGAAGTCGGTTGGATTGTCCCCAGCATCTGCCGGATACCCGCTGGTGAGTTTTCGTGCGAAAGCGAACTGTCCACCAGTGCCTCCGAGCAGCGCAAGACCTGCACCTTCACGATATAGAGTCGATGAAGAAGTGAAACCTACCGCATCGAATCGATTAGCTAAAGTGAAGCTCGGTGTGCTTGACGTGTTGAAGAGTGCAAGACCACTGTTGTCCGGAATGTCCGAACCGTACGTGAGGTCTCCCGGAGTTGAACCACTATACCCCGTCAGACTGTAGCCACCGGCCACTGCAAGATAGTGCGCACGCGCCGGTATAACCGTACCCGAAGCAACAATAAAACGAGTCACGCCTTCCGAGGAGACGACCGCCCAACCACTCGATCCATCGGCAGTGCAGACCACGATGTTCTGATCTGAATTATTAAAGAGTTCTATGTATTCATCGTTTGAGCCGTTAGGTCCGCGCAACCGAAACTCGCTGATAATCAGGCCTGAGGCGGGAGTACATCCAGGATTGACGACGATGTTTATCGCCGGCGTGGAAGTGGTGACCGCGTTGTTATTGTCAGTCGCTTTCGCGGTCAGCGAGTAACTGCCCACCGCAACGTTATTCCACGTAAAGCTGTACGGCGCAACCGTATCCGTGTTCAGCAGCGTTGCGCCTTGAAAGAACTCGACTTTATTGATCGTTCCGTCAGTGTCACTGGCGGTAGCGCTGATGGTGATATTCACGGGCGTCGTGAAGACAGAGTTGTTCGTTGGACTCGTTATGCTCACTGCCGGTGGCGTGTTCGCTCGTTCCTCTGTCGCGACCAGACGACTGCCGGCATAGATGTATTCTTTCTGCAACTCCGGCGTGGCAAACGGAGGCGCGACCGCGGGCGGAGACGTTGGCAACGCGGCATTATTCGAATCCAATCCGTGCCACCTGGCGAGTCCCACACTGATGAGCAAAAGGCTAATGAGCACGGACACAACGACACTGCGCCGTATACTCGCGGTAATGGGGTTCCGTCTTGCTCTCGTTTTCGACCTCGACATAGTTCCTCTTTTCATTGTTGTGCTCGCCTCGCGACACACTTTCACGTGACATCATCCGGCTGCCCATCCTTGATGACGTAGTTCCAACCGTCAGTACTTCACGTCTTTATTGGCGTGTGGTTTTGAGGATAAGTGTCAATTCCTTATTTCTTTCCGGCGGAGGTCACATCTCCAAAATTCACTACTCGCTCCTGAGGGGTAGAACCGCTTCAGCAGTTCAGGGGAGTGTGGATCAGCAACGATTATGACGACTTACAACCCTGAGTTCGTTCGGTTGATTAGCGCGAGGTATTGTGAGCAATCGCTGGCCCATGAGCAGGAAGAATTTAGTGGTCCATACTCGAATGCACCAGTGTCAAGACTGTCTTCTTGAGTCTTCAATCACAGCTCATCTAAATACGATATAGCTGCCTACCGGCTGCACCAACTGTTAACAGGCGCAGCAACACAAGTGCCGAAAGTTAATTCAACAATAAATATGATTCGTAGATTCGAGCTGCGAAAACATTCGCAGTGTGGTGCGGATTTTCCCACGCGGTTGTGTTTGCGTAGACCATCAAGTTTCTTCTCAGAATATGTCGTGGTCCTTTGGCCAAAAGAACAACTGCGGATCACTGCACCTGAAAATCCTAAATGCCATCATGCGGGCAAAAGGACCGGCATCGGAACCTGCGAGTGTGTGACCTGCGTCACACATCCGCGACTGCGTTATTCGAACTATTTCTTTTGGGGTCAGTGGCGTGACGAAGGGTAGCTGAGGCAGTTGAACTGCGAGCGTTTTAGTAGTCGTCTGTCCCACCATTTGTCCCACGGTCTGTATTTGTCGGTAGGAAAACGCGCGCGAATGGCAAAACTTTGGGAATATCGCGAGTCTCCCAAAATCGGCAAATTACGAAGACTCTGATGAAGCGAGGAGAAGGTGCTGAAATACGGAGGAAAATGTGGTAGGCGCGTGCGGATTTGAACCGCAGACCCCTACCGTGTCAAGGTAGTGCTCTACCCCTGAGCTACGCGCCTGTGAGTGGTGTCAAAAGTCGCCTAACATCTCTCTTAAGAACATTAGGCGAGGCTGAAAATTAACAAAGCGCCTTAGAGGTGTCAAGCGAGAGGTACTTACAGCCAACGCCCCAACCAACGCCACAACGACAGAGCTACAATCCCAACCCCTTCACCTCCGCCTTCAAACGTTCTGACCTCCCAATCGCATATCGATTACAGACGATCTGCGTGCTCCAGCACTGATCCGTAGGTCTTGCTCAAACACAAAGAGTGCTCGATCTGGATCTTTGTTCAATAGGAGAAAAGCAATGCGAAAGAGAGCCTTGTCAGTTCTTTTACTGGTGACGTTTGCAACGATCACCGCTAACGTAGCGAGTGCTCAAGCCGGAAATCCAACCGAACCTCCCGAGCCATCGCCGTGCATCACTGACGCCCAAATGCAGCTCACAGCCAACCCCGCACAGGTTCAATTCGGGCAGTCGACTGTCATGAGCTGGTCCGTCACCCTCCCCAGCGGCTGCACTGTAGTCGTCCGCTTCAACGGCCAGGTTGTAGGAAAGACTGGGAGTCAAACTGTAACTCCAACAGGAACTCGAAACTATAACCTTACAATCAGCCGTACCATTCAAGGTGTGTTCCAACAACGCAGCGTTTCAAAGCGCGTCGAAGTGCGGTTTCCCGATCGAGTGGTTATCGATCCCACCACTCCGAATCCGGTCCAGGTGCTAATCAGCGCCCTGGGAGCAAACCCCATAACAATCGAACTGTGCGACGTTGAACTCGATCTCACCGGGCATTCGCTCGAAGTTGGACATGGAACTTCGTTGATCGCGTCGCCTCGCTGCGCACGTGGACCACGCAGTTTAGGATCACTCATTTACATCACCGATAACCGGCCCGGCAGCAAGCCTTTGTTTGCAATCCGCGGCGACAACGTCGTGTTCTCCGGCTTTCGTCTCAGAGGTCCGACGAATGGAATCGGGCGCGGTGACAATCGTCTCGAAAAAGCGATCAAGATACATCCGTTCTCATCTCCGGATCCGATCCACAAGATCGAGATTTCAAACATGGAGATCTTCTACTGGAGCGGAATTGCGGTGGAGGTCGCTGACAACAACGAACAGGCGGAGCGAGGCCGGCTGTTCAATACAAATCCGGGCGCCGTCACTATTCGCGACAGCTTCATTCACGACAATCAACACGGGTCGGGAAATGGTTATGGCGTGAAGGTAGGCGACGGCGGTTACGCGACGATCGAACACAATGTATTCGATAAGAATCGCCACGCGATCGCGGGCGGAAGCCTGAGTGCCGACAAGAAAGACGCGTCAGGGTACACACTGCGCGAGAACCTGATTCTCGAACAAGGTGGAAAGCACTGCCCGGATCAATGGTTCTGGGGAATACTCGGCTGGCCCGACTTTCGTTGCTGGCAGACCCACCAGGTCGATATGCACGGTAGCCTGAACGCTTTTTATTCAAACAGCAACTGGTGCTGCGGAATCGCAGGAGAGACGATCATTATCGAGCGCAACACGATTCTTTATGACGCTGGCCCAGCGATCAAGATCCGCGGCAATCCAGCAGACAAGGCCGTGGCCGATCAAAATGTCTTCAAACACGGTAATCGCAACGATGCAATCAAGCAAAACGGCGACGCCGTGGGAGCTATCACCAACCCTATCGACGTTCTTCCAAACAATGTCTTTCTCGGCAAGAACGATCCGGTTGGACCACTCGGCAGTTGTGATTTTGTGGGCGACGGAGGACAGGACCAGTTCCTTGCTACGGGCGTCACATGGTGGGCACGGTCAAACTCCACCGCGCAGTGGCGTTACCTAAACACGAAGCCGGAGCGAAATTCACGACTCCAGCTCGGGCACGTGGATAATGACGGCAAGTGTGACGTCGCACTTAGACCGGCGAGTCCGGTGATTCCTCCGCGCTTTTACGCGAAGAACGGAATGGGGGCGTGGCGGCCTGTGCAGGTGCTCGATCCGATCGGGGACCAATAAGGCGCGCCATTGCGGATCGCGTGGGTCTAACTCGAGGCGGGGGCGGGTTGGCTCACGCGGTCCCATTCGTCGTAGAGACTGCGAAGTTGTGCCTCTGTCTGCTGATACTCTTCGTTCAAGGCAATCAGTCGATCGGCGTCACGCGCCACTTCCGGCGTTCCCATCTGCTCCGAGATCTCGTTCAGGCGCTGCTCGGCGCGTGAGATGTCGGTCTCGACAAGCTCAGGAGTTCGCATGTCTTTTTTCTTCTTAACTACTTTCACGCCGGGCTTTTTCGGAGCGGGAGGCGATGGCTTCACCGGCTCGGGCGCCGGAACATTCACGGGCGCAGCAACAACATTCACGAGATTTTCAGAGTCATCACCCGCCGGCGGCGGAGCGGCCGAACCACGCAGGCCCAGCTTCCAGTCGTGATACTCGGTGTAGTCGCCGTCGTAATGCTCTGCTCCGCCAAGCCCATCGAGTGCAAGTATCTGCGTCGCCACACGATCGAGGAAATAGCGATCGTGACTGATCGTTACGATCGTTCCTTCATACGCAGACAATGCTTCCTCGAGTGCTTCACGAGAAGGAATGTCGAGGTGGTTAGTCGGCTCGTCGAGCACGAGCACATTCACGCGCGAGTAGATCAACTTCGCGAGCGCAAGACGCCCCTTCTCACCGCCCGACAGATCCCGCACGTGCTTGTAAACGTCGTCTCCGGTAAACAGAAACTTCGCCAGAAACGAACGCAACTCACCAGCAGTCGCAGTCGACGGCGCAACACGACGCAACTCCATAATGATCTCGTTGCGATCGTCGAGATCGTCGAGCTGCTGCGCGTAATAACCGATCTGAACTTTCGCTCCCCAGCGAACTTCACCATCAAGCGGCGCGAGCTTGTTGAGTATCGTCTTCAGAAACGTCGTCTTGCCGGATCCGTTTGGACCAATGATGCCAAGACACTCACCACGACGCAGAATGAACGAGATGTCTTTTGCCAGCAGCTTACCCGGATAACCGATCGAAACATCCATCACCGTCAGCACGTGATTTCCGGTGCGCTCGATCGCCTGGAGACGAAAGTCGCCCGACGACTGATCGTGCCGGACAGCATCGATACGCTCGAGCTTTTCCAGCATCTTGCGACGCGACTTCGCCTGCTTCGTTTTCTGCCCCGCGATGTTTCGACGAATGAACTCTTCCGTCTTTGCGATCAGTTGTTGCTGATTATCGTAAGCACGCTGTTGCGCTTCGCGACGCTCTTCGCGCTCGACCAGGTAGTCGGAATAGTTGCCGGTGTAGCTTGCAGTACGACCGTTTTCGATCTCGATGATGCGGCGGCAACACCGATCGAGGAAATAACGATCGTGGCTGATAATTACGTAGGCTGACTGGTATTCCTGCAGAAACTCTTCAAGCCACTCGACCGCATGCACGTCGAGGTGATTGGTAGGCTCGTCGAGCAGCAGCACATCAGGCGCGGCGAGCAGCAGGCACGCCAGACCGAGACGGTTTTGCTGGCCACCGGAAAGCTTCTCCGTTTCCAGCGACCACATCTCGCGTTCAAAACCGAGTCCCTGCAGGATAGACTCAGCCCTCGCGGCGTATTCAAAGCCGCCTTCGTGCTCGAATTGTTGCTGGAGATCGCTGTAACGCTCGAGGACTTTTTCGAGGTCGTCGCCCGCATCCGCCATGCGATGCTCGAGCTCGTGCATCTCATGTTCGATCTGTTGCAGACGACCAAATGCTGCGAGTGCCGACTCATGGACCGTCGAGCCGGGTTTGAAGTGAACGTGCTGATCCAACAAACCCAGCTTGACTCCGCGCGCACGGACCACGTCGCCGCGATCCGCCGATTCTTCACCCCTGACGAGACGGAAGATCGTGCTCTTGCCCGCGCCGTTTCGACCTACAAGTCCGACGTGTTCTCCGGGGTTCACTTGCAAGGACGCCCCTCGCAGGACGTCCTGAACGCCGTAAGATTTATGAACTTCTGAAAGGCGAAACAACATCCACAGCCCGCACGGATTTACTGGTTCGAGTTCGCCGGGGGCCTGACTGTAACAGGCGAGCTGGTGGTCGTCGGACTCGTCGCCGAAGGCTGCGGCGTCGGCGATTGGTTCTGCGCCGGCGTTGTGGCTTGTGGCGAAGCAGCCGCGCCTTCAGCAGCCGGACGCAGACCAAGATTGCCCGGATTATTCAGCATCTGCGAAGCGAGATTGTTGACGATCCGCGCTTCGTTAACGGCCACTTGCATCAACGCGGCGTTAAGAAGCTGCTTGCGCTGATTCGTCAGTGCCTGTGTGATCTGCTGGCGCACGCCGGGACTCTCAAGAGTCAGGTTCTCGGTCGTCAACCGTCGCTCGGCGAGTTTGAAGATGTACCACCTGTTCCGGAAAGAAACCGGCGCTGTGTAATCACCCACCTGCATCGATCCGAAGAGGTTCGAAATCAACTCAGACGGGAAGTTGTTCTGCCTGAGATCGTCTTCAGTCGCAAAGCCGATGTCACCGCCACCCTGAAGGCTGTTGATGTCTTCACTCCTCGCGCGTGCGACCGTTGCGAAATCAGCGCCGCCTTGCAGTTGCTGGTAGATGTTGTCGATCTTCAGCTTCGCATCAGCCTCATTCTTTGCGTCGTCCTTAATGCCGGTAGACCCGTTATCGGTAGGATCGACGGCGATCATTGCCAGCGCGACACCGCGCTCAGCTCTGAACAAATTGCGATTGGCGTTGTAATACTCTTCAACTTCCCTGTCGCTGATCTCGATCTTGCCGTTGTACTTGTCTTGTAGCGCGGCGATCGCAAGCTCTTTCCGGGCTTGCTCGCGCAGGCTCTCGATCGACATGTTCTGCTCTTTCAGCCGCTTGTCGAATTCCTCGGAGGTCAAGCCGCTGGCTTGCCTTTGACTCGCAATGGCGCCGTCGATCTGCTGGTCAGTTGGCAACACCTTTTCGCGCTCAGCACGCTGAAACATGACTTCGCGCTGAATCAAGGTATCGAGCACCTGCAATCTTGCGGTGGCCATTTGAAGCTGGTTTAACGGAGTTGGATTGCCCCTCATCTGCTGGTTAATGGCCCTCTCGACCTCTGACAGCAGAATGTTGCGGCCATTGACGGTCGCGGCCACGTTGTTGTCTTTGGTGCCGGCGCCGCCGGAAGCACAACCGTTGAAAACCAGACCGGAAACGATCAAACATGCAATAAAGAGAACTCTGGCGATGTTTCGCACTTTCACTCTGCTCCTTATACGACTTTGCTTTTAAAGGACGGACATGTAAATCACGTCTAATCCTGTTATCCTGTTCACAACTTGACGGTCTACAAACGCGTTTGTTATAAATCTCGGTTTTCTGATTACGGAGGTTGAAGAAAAGATGGCTAAACGTTGCGAAATTTGCGGTAAGGGACCACAGTTCGGCAACAATGTCTCGCACGCAAATAACCGAACACCGCGAAGATTCGATCCGAACCTGCAATCGATTCGCGTGCAACAACCGCAGGGTGGCGCGCGCCGGATGAAAGTTTGTACAACTTGCATCAAGGCGGGCAAGGTCTCAAAAGCCGCCTGAGCCCTCCCTCTATTTCTTTGTCAACCTCCAACCGGCGCCTCTCGCGAGGGCCGGTTGTTTCATTCTGAAACCAACGCTACAACTTCTATCTCAACTCGGGCATCGCGCGGTAAACCCGCCGCTGCAACCGTAGCCCTTGCCGGCGGTGGCCCCGAAAAGAACTTCGCGTACACTTCATTCATTCCGGAAAACTCTTTCATGTCAGCCAGGAAAACCGTCGTCTTTACGACCTGATCCAGACTGCTGCCCGAGGCCTCGAGCACGGCTGACACGTTTTTCAAAACCTGCTCGGTCTGCTCGGCGATTCCTCCTGAAACAAACTGACCCGTTTTCGGATCGATGGGAATCTGCCCGGATACAAAGACGAACCCGCCTGCTTTGATCGCCTGCGAATAGGGACCGATTGCGGCGGGAGCGTTGTCAGTCTGTACTTGTTGCCTCATAACCGATTGAAAACAAAGGCGGGATTCTAGCAGATAAGCAAGACCAACCACAAAGGGCGCCGCCGATGACGGGATTTGTGAAAACTGACTTACGCTGCTCCCTGGAGGCGTTCGACATCGAGAACGCCCGGCACTCCTTTGATCGATCCGATCACTCGATCAAGGTGTTTGACGTCAAAAACCTCGACCGTCACTTCGATATGCCCGCGCTCGTCCGGCGATACCGACGCACGCGCGTCACGAATACCCGTCTTCATGTCGGAAATCGCGCCCGTGATCCCCGCGATCATGCCGGTACGATTCTCGGTGATTGCCAGCAGCTTCACCGCATACGCCGTCTTCTCAGGCCGCCCTGCCCATTCAACTTCAACGATACGCTCGCGATTAACCATCAACTGCGTCACGTTCTTGCAGCGCGTCGTGTGAACGGCGACGCCCTTGCCACGCGTCACGTAGCCGATGATGTCTTCGCCGTGCAGCGGGTTACAGCAGCGCGCACGCGTCACCATCAGATCGTCGATTCCGCGAACTACGATCGAATCGTCGCCCAAACGAATCAACCGCTTGACTGCCCGAACGCCGCTTCTTAAACGCGACTCTTTCTGCTTGTCGAGCTGTTCAAATTGTTCGGGTCCGAGATACTTTGCGATCACGTTACGCGGGACGAGCTTGCCGTAACCGATACCCGCAAGCAGATCGTCGACACGGCCGTAACCGTAGTCGCTGGCGACGCGCTTCATGTCTTTATCGGTGTCGCTCAGCAGTTTCTTCGGCGACAGCTGGAATCGCGAAGCTTCCTTCTCGAACAGTTTTCTTCCGATCTCGATCGACTCGGCGCGTTGCTGTTCCGACACCCAGTGACGCACACGATTGCGCGCGCGTGAAGTGACGATGAAGTTCAACCAGTCGCGAGAAGGATGCGAGTTGGTCGCGGTGATGATTTCGACAACGTCGCCGTTCTGGATCTGCGTGCGAAGCGGGACCATGCGCCCGTTGATGCGCGCGCCGGTACACGTGTTCCCCACTTCCGAGTGGATCATGTATGCGAAGTCGACTGGAGTCGCGCCACGCGGCAACTGAATGACCTTACCCATGGGCGTAAACGCGTAGACGTCCTTCGGATAGAGATCCAGCTTCAACGAATCGAGGAAGTCTTTCGAGTCTTTTACTTCCTGCGTCCACTCGACGAGCGATCTGAGCGCCTGGAATGCTTGATCGTCGTCGTGCGCGCCGCGTTTCCCTTCCTTGTACTTCCAGTGTGCGGCAACGCCTTCCTCGGCGATGTGATGCATCTCTTCCGTTCTGATCTGGACCTCGAACGACTGCACGTTTGAACCGATGACGGAAGTGTGCAGCGACTGGTATAGATTGTCGCGCGGCGTCGCGATCCAGTCTTTGATGCGACCGGGAACGGGTTTCCAGTTGTTATGGACCACGCCGAGCGCCGCATAACAGTGGCGTATCTCATTCGGCGTGATGATCCTCGCGGCGACGAGATCGTAAACCTGATCGAGGCTGATCTTTTGGTTCCGGAGTTTCTTCCAGATCGAATAGAGACGCTTCACGCGCCCTTCAACGCGGACATACGGCACTTCCGCTTCGCGCATTTTTTCTTCAATGCGCGCCGTGACATTCTTCAGGAACGCCTCGTTTTCGGGACGGCGTTTTTCAAGTTGTTCCGCGAGCTCGCGATAGTCCTCCGGGTGCAGGTGACGGAACGCGAGATCCTCCAGCTCGCCGCGCAACTTACCCATTCCGAGCCGGTGCGCAATCGGCGCGAAGATCTCCATCGTCTCTTCCGCGATACGCTTGCGCTTCTCTGTACTCAGATACTGAAGCGTGCGCATGTTGTGCAGGCGATCCGCGAGCTTGACGAGCACGACGCGAACGTCGTCAACCATGGCGAGCAACATCTTGCGAACATTCTCCGCCTGCTGCTCTTCACGCGAGATGTTGCTGATCTGCGCGATCTTCGTCAGACCATCGACGAGGTGCGTTATCTCTTCACCGAAGTAACGGCGGATCGTGTCGAGATCGACGAGCGTGTCTTCGACGACATCGTGCAGCAGGCCGGTGGCCACTGACACTTCGTCGAGCTTCATGTCCGCGAGGATATTTGCAACCTCGAGTGGATGAACGAGATACGACTCACCCGACGCGCGCTTCTGTCCCTTGTGCTCTTTGGCGGAGAAGAGGTAAGCGCGACGGAGCAGATCGAGGTCTGCCTGCGCGTGGTTCGCAGCAACTTTCTCTACGATGTCGTCAATCCTGATCATTTAAAACGCACGTAAAGTATAACAAACAAGACAAGTGCCACAGATCTCAGGGATTAACACCGGATCGGCGTTAATCCGTGTAGATCTGTGGCACTCGACGTTGTGCCTGTGCTGTCTTAGCCCTGCGGTGAAGCAGCAGCTTTGGCGGCTTCTTCTTCCTTCCGCTTGCGCGCCAGATCGCTCAGTTCCTGGGTGCGCTTCAAAGCGACTTGATACTCTTCCTGATACTTCGCCTTCTGATCCGTTTGACCCGCCATCTCCGCGAGCTTCGAGGCTTCGAGGAGCAGGTTGGTCCTGTAAGACCAGGCCGACTCATTCTCCGGAGCAAACTTGATCGCATTCTCCGCTTCCTCGAGTCCGCGCTTCACGCACATCTGGGCCTGATCAAAGTCCTTCTGCTCGGCCGGCTTTTTGTAAGAGACAGTGGCCTTATTAGTTGCGCGGTCGATCGTCGTGATCTTGTGTGCCGGCAACTCAGTGATCTGGTACGAGCAATTCCAATCCTGGCTCGCGAGCACGATGAATGCCTGCGCTCGCTTATCCGGTTCGGCAGTACCACTGTTCGCGCGTGCAGAGATCCAGTCTCTCAGCTTCGCGTCTTCATTGACGGCCTCGTAGAGATAAGCGATTGCCTTATACGCTTCGTCGTTCTGCGGGTCGTTAGCGAGTATCTGCTGGTAGGCCTGGATGGCTTCCTGTGCCTTCGCAATATTCTCGGGCTTTTGAACGCCGGGACGATACTGAGCGTGAATCGAGCGAGCAATAAACATCGGCGCCGTCTTGTTGTTGGGATCCAATTCGGCAGATCGTCGCGAGTGCTGCTCCGCTTCGACGTACTTGCGCTCGCGGTAAGCGCGCGCAGCTTCGTTTAATTCGTTCTTCGATCTGATTCTGTTAATGACTCCGCAGCCGGATGTCGTTGCGACGAGGATCGCCAAAACAATGGCGATCCAGGATCGAGAGAGTTTCATTTATGCGTTGACTCCAATTTCTATAGACCGGCTCAAGTCAGTCGGGCGGTTCTCGGCCGGACGTTCGACTGCCGTCGCCAATCCCTTATTTGATTACTAAGGAAGATCATCCACCTGCAAGCCAACCGGACTCGCGCCTGCTCCCTTAATCGCATCGATGACCTTCACCACGTCGCCGTATTTCGTGGCTCTGGGCGCCTTCACAAACACGGTCTTCTCAATGCGCTCGTCATCCTTCAGATCCGTGCGCGCTTCCATTCCCACTTTGTATGCACGCTGCTCCTTGCGCTGCGCGAATACCGCAGCCAGTCTCTGCGCCAGCGGGGCAGGATCATTTACCGAACCCATGTCGTCCTGGTTCAACTTCAACTGAAGATCAGGCGAGATCGTAACCACCAGAGTCAGTGGATTTGGCTTCAGCTGACTCAGGTCTTCATTGGGATCGCGCTGGGTCGGAATGTCAGCCTTGAACCGGCTCGGCTTGAGCGGTGTGACGACCATGAAGATGATCAGCAGCACCAGCAAAACGTCAATCAACGGCGTCACGTTGATGTATGGCTCGGCCGTCGTGCCACTCTTCTTCTTGCTTTCGCTAACAGACATCTGAAACTTTTCTCCTGGTTCTAAATACGGTCATGTTAGGCTGCAGGCGCAGATGCATCTCCCGCGCCCTTCTTCTTCTTGTCCGCCACTAATCCGATTCGGTCCACACCAAGCTTCCGGACCTCGTTGATGACATTAACGACGTCGCCGTAGCTGACGCCGATGCCGCTCTTGATGTAGACGATCCGATCCTGCTCCTTCAGGTTCTTGAGCATCGAATCGACCTTCTCGGTTAGCTCTTCTCTCGAGATTGCCGTCTTCCCGAGGAAGTACTGCCCATCTTCAGGAATCGAGATGACCACAGACGACTCCTTGATGATGTTCGGATCGACTTCGGGATTGGTCAGGTTCTTTGGCAGATTGACCGTGATTCCCTGCTGCAGGAACGGCGTGACCACCATGAAGATGATCAGCAGCACCAGCATGATGTCGACCATCGGCGTGACGTTGATCTCTGAATTTAGGCCGCTACTGCCGCCTCCAGATTGCATTGACATACCAAAATCTCCTTTTACTGAGCCGGTAAAACCGGTGCGGCGCGTGCCGCCGCACCCAGGGGTTTACCATCCGGCATTTAGCGGTTACGTCTTCAACTGCTTCGTGCGGTTCTTGATGAAGTAGTCGACCAGTTCGGAGGCCGAGTTGTCCATCTCGACGACAAAGCCATCAACCTTACCGGTGAAGTAGTTGAACAGCCACACCGCAGGCACTGCCACCAACAATCCGAGCGCCGTCGTAAACAACGCTTCCGAGATACCGCCGGCGACTGCCGCGATACCAGCCGACTCCGCGTCCTTCATGCCCTGGAACGCGTTGATGATGCCGAACACGGTTCCGAACAGACCCACGAACGGAGCCGTCGAACCGATAGTCGCAAGACCCGAAAGACCGCGCTTGAATTCGGCAGTCTTGATGGCGATTGCACGTTGCAGCGCGCGTTTCGACGCTTCGATCTCGTCACCGGAAATATCGGTGGACGCTTCATGTGCGCGAAACTCCTGCAAGCCGCTGCTGACGACCATTGCCAGGTGCGATTTGCGGTGCTTGTCGCTGATGTTGATCGCTTCTTCGATGCGATCGTTCTTCAGCGCCTGGGCCACGCGCGGTGCAAACTCACGCGACTGCTTCTTCGCCGCGGAGTAAGTCAGGTAACGCTCAACCATGATCGCGATCGAGTAGACCGACATGATCAGCAGCACGACGACCACTGCGATCGCCACCGCGCCCATGCTCTTCAACATCCCCATCAGGGAGAAGTGGTCGGCGGTGCCTGTAGGGCTGGACGCCGCTTCCTGCAGCAGCAAAAACAAGCCCAGAATCTTTGTTCCAAATAGATTCAGTAGAATTGTCACGGTAAACCCCTCCAAAAGGTTTTGTTAGATTGATAGCAAGCAGAGAAGCCGGGACAGCCCACGATAACCGCGGCGACACGACCAATGTTCTCCGCAGTTACTGCGCCACGAAGTTGTACTGGATCACTCCTGTAACTTTAACTGGCTGCCCTGAAAGCTTCGTTGGGGAGAATTTCGCTTGACGCGCAGCACCAACGGCAACCGCCTGTAATAGTGGATGCCCAGACACGGCAGAGGCCGAAACCACATTGCCGTTTTCATCAATTAGTACCTGAACGACTACTGTGCCTGAAGCACGTGCCGCCTTGGCAATGGCTGGATACGCCGGCTTCGGTAAGCTGATGGCTTTACCGTTGAGAACGCCTCCTGACACCGGAGCGCGCGGTGGGGTTGGCTTCGGAGCCTCCGGCGGTGGGGGCTCATCTGCAATTTGGACCTTGGCGGGAGCAGTGGTGATAGTGCCTGTACCTGTGCCGATTGGCGGAGCTCCTACCGCGTTCGAGTTTGCGTCACCGACGACTGTGATACGGCCGGCGCGGACCGGAGGCACGTCGCTGGCCTTCGCGGAAACTTCCTTTGGCACCAACTCGGTGCGGGTAACGTCGGCGATCAGTTCGCGACGGACGTCCACGTTGTCATCAACCTTGGTTGGTTTTGACTCGGCCTGCTTCTGTTGTTCAGGCGCTTTCTCCTGCTGCGGCACTGGCACAGGAGCAACGAGAGTCGTCAGCTCGAGTTCCATCTCGCCCAAACGCGCGTCGTACCAATAAATACCGGCGATAAAGAAAGCGACAAACAGCACAGTATAAATCAGCGCGGTGACACCAATGAACGAGCCTTTTCGCGCGATATCGTCCTTGTGCGAACTTGACTCAACAAGATTATCGAACATTGATTTTTATCCTCCGAACTCCGGCGCCAAATGGATCAGGGGTTACGAAAGTCAGCAGTAATTACCTCGCAAGTAGTCGATTTAAAAACCGCTTGAGTTCCGTCATTCAAGAAGGGGAAACAGCAGCTCCTGCGATATTGAGCACACCGAAATGATTGAAGCCGCTGCGCGAGAAAACTCGCCGGCCCGCTCAACACACCGCCGCCGCGCCCAACTTGTAACTGCACACACGCGGGGTCGACACTTGAGATATTTAATTGGCCAGCAACGGTCGCAGTCTATTCCGCCTGCCAATTCAAAGTCAAGCGCCTACCGAAAACGGTTTCTTCAAAAAGCACCCGATCCTCAGATCCCTTAGACCCTTCTGCGCGCCTTTTGTTCCCCGGTTCACGGTTCCCCACTTACAAGTTTTAAGACGTTCTAATCTGTTTTGTACTCTTTGCCGGTCGCGCGCCCGCAGGGGCTTTGATCACCCGCGGCTGGCTGTAGCTCAATGCTGCCGCCCTGTTAGCCGCCTCAATGCGCTGCTCCCACCAGACCATGATGGGGCTCGCGATCGCGATCGACGAATATGTTCCAAAGATCACGCCGATAAAGAGTGCCAGCGAGAATGCTCGCAGCACGTCGCCGCCGAACAACACAAGCGCCAACACTGATAAAAACACCAGTCCGTTGGTAATCACTGTGCGAGACAGTGTCTGGTTGATTGCGTCGTTTGTGATCTTGTAAAGCGAATCACGCCGGTGCAGCCGACGGTTTTCACGGATGCGGTCGAAAACGACGATAGTGTCGTTTACAGAGAATCCGACGAGAGTCAGCAGCGCAGCGATCACGTTGAGACTTACTTCGATCTGGAAGATCGAGAAGAAACCCAGGGTTACGAGCACGTCGTGAAACACGGCGATTACCGCCGCCGCACCGTAAGTCCACTCGAATCGGAACGCAATGTAAACGAGAATTCCGACGAGCGCGGCGAGAGTCACGGCGATCGCTTTGTTCCTGAGTTGGGCTCCCGCAATCGCACCTACCGCGTCAGTACCGACAATCTTGTAATTCGCGTTTGGGTCGGCTTCCAACTCGGTTTGCGCGGGCGCCTCGGCGCCGAAAGTATTCAAAGCCTCTCTAACCTGGGCTCTGCCGTCCTGGCCCTCAATGAGGGGGACCTTGATCAATACGGTATCCGCACGATCCGTCACCGGCTGGACGACCGCATCATGGATCCCCTTTTGGTTGAGGGCCGCCCTGATCGCGTCGTCAGCGGGTTTCTGTTTAAAGCGGACTGTAACCACAGTCCCGCCTTTGAAATCAACGCCGAGGTTAAAAGGCTCACGGCCGGTCGCCTGCCGGAAGATTGCTGAGCCGAGGCCCGCCAGCATAAGCAACACCGATATGCCGATAAATAGCCGGCGGCGCCCCATCCAATCAACATTCACATCTTGCAGAATTTGAAACATGATGACTCTCTAAATACTTAACGACTCCACGCGTTCCTTCCGCGACAGCAGCCAGATGAAGATCGTGCGCGACACGTAGACTGCCGAGAACAGGTTCACGAGCAGTCCGATGACCAGCGTCACGGCGAACCCACGAATCGGACCGGTGCCAAACACGAACAGAAACAGAGACGAAACAATCGTCGTTACGTGCGTATCGATAATGGTGATAAACGCGCGCGTGAAGCCCATCTCCACGGACGACGGCACAGTTTTCCCCGACCTCAGTTCTTCTCGAATGCGCTCAAATATCAGCACGTTCGAGTCGACGGCCATACCGATCGTCAGAATGATTCCCGCGATACCCGGCAGCGTCAGCGTGGCCCCAAACACAATCAAACCCGCGAGCATCAGGATCATGTTCAGTATCAATGCAATCACGGCGTTGATGCCGGAGCCGCGGTAGTAAAAGAGCATGAAGACGACGACGAGCACGAGACCTACGAGTGAAGCCCGCACGCCCGCGCGAATCGAGTCCTGCCCAAGGCTTGGTCCGACTGTGCGCTCTTCGAGATATTCAATCGGCGCCGGTAACGCGCCGGAACGAAGCGTGAGGGCGAGATCCTCGGCCTGCTCTTTTGTGAAGCGTCCGGTGATCTGTCCCTGGTCGTAGATTTGCGACTTGATGTAAGCGATCGATTCAACTTTTCCGTTGAGAACGACGCCCATGTAAGAGTTGATATGCGATCCCGTCCATGCGCCAAACTTGTCGGCGCCGCTCTTCTTCAACGAGAAGTTGATCTCGAAATCGTCGATGCCGCCGCCCTGTGTCTGGGAGGCAGTCGCATTTCTCAACTCACTTCCATCGATGATCGCTGGTGTTTCGACAACGACCCAACGCGTCGGCGGCTGCTGAGTCGTATCGGTTGAGCCATCGGCACGCGGAGGTTCGCGCTCAACATAAGGCAGAACTCGACGATTCGGCGGAACCGTGCCGCCGCTGTTCAGCGAAGCAATTGCTTCGGCTTCCGAGGCATAAGTCGTGGCCGGCGCCGGGCTCGGCGGTCCGATTACGTGAACGAGTTCCAGCCGCGATTCGCCTTTCAGGATCTCTTTCACTCGCTCCGGATCCTGAACGCCGGGCATTTGCAAAAGAATCTGGTGCGAACTCTGCGCTCCGTGAGTCTGGAGCGTGGGTTCGGTGATGCCGAGAGCGTTGATACGGCTGTCGATAATATTCAGCGCCTGAGTGGTGGCGTTGTCGGCGAGCGTTCGTTCAGCCGTCGGAGTCATCGTCCAGGTCATCTGTCCACCGGACGCCGAGTAACTCCATGCGGTCGTATCGTAAAGTTCGACTTTCTTCTCGATCGCTTCTTTGATCTCGGCGGCTTTTGACGGATCGGCCGGCTCGAGAACGATGCGATAGTTGCCGCTGCCTGCATCAGCGCGGCCGCCTTTGATCTCGAAGCCCGCGTCTTTGGCTGCATTCTGTGCGGCGATGTAGTTGTCTTCAGTCAAACGCTTGAGGAATTCTTCAGTTTTTACACGCATAACGAGATGCGAGCCGCCCTGAAGATCCAGACCGAGACGAATGTTCGACGCAAGATTTGCCTTGATTCCCGACCAGGTGAAGTCGTTCAGAGTTGGCCGGCGGCGCGGACCGATTACGAGATAAAGACTTACGAGCGTGACTACGACAATTATTATCGTGCGAGTTAGAAGGTTCTTTTTCTTCATTGCAAAAACTTCGTTTGTTAAGCCGGCTTCACTTCTTCGTCGACACCGGCAACTGCCGAGCGGGCGATCTCAATTATCGACTTATCTGCGCTGCGGATGAGAAAGCTCGTGTCACGGACAGTGGTTATCACGCCGATGATTCCGCCGGTGGTAACCACGCGATCGCCGATCTTAAGATTCGCAATCGTCTCCTGTAACTGCCTCTGACGCCTCTGCTGAGGCCTTATTAATAGGAAATAAAAGACGGCGATGATCAGCAGGATAGGGAGAAGCTGGACGAAGCCGCTTCCGGCGCCACCCTGGAAAAAGATCAAGTAAGTTTGCATTGTCCTTACTGGTTCGAAGGATTTGACTCAGATAACCAACCCAAACTTCGCGTCGTGAACAAACTCAGGCGGCCGTTAGCGAACCACTATTCACCATTCGCATCCAGCCGCCCGGTGAACTCACGCCGAAATTTGGGGAAATCGCCAGACCGGATAGATTGCCTCACGCCTCGCATGGTGTCAAGGAAGAAGGCTAGATTATGGTGCGTCAATAAGATACTGGCCAGCATTTCCCCACTCATATATAGATGACGGAGATATGCGCGCGAGTGCCGCCGGCAGACGCTGCAACTGCACGATTCGTCGAGCGGGCGCGAGTCGGTCGTCCATTGCGCGTTTTTGATGTTCAACTTGCCGCGCGACGTGAACGCCTGGCCGGTGCGGCCGTTTCGAGTCGGCAAAACACAGTCAAACATGTCGATGCCGCGTGCGACCGCTTCGACGAGATCTTCCGGCGTGCCTACGCCCATCAAATACCGGGGCCGATCTTTCGGCATGCGTGGCGCGATGTCGCCGATGACTTCAAACATCAACGACTTCTCTTCTCCAACGCTCAAACCGCCAATTGCATAACCGTCGAAGCCGATGTCGACTGTTTGTTCGAGACTGTTGCGACGCAGATCGAGATGGCCTGCGCCCTGGACGATGCCGAAGAGTGCCTGGGCGCCGCTTAGTTGTTCGGCTTCGATCCGGCCGGTGTCCGCGCCTTCTGATTGGAGTCGATCGAATGCCGCTCGCGAACGTTTTGCCCAGCGGGCGGTGAGGTTCATGCTTCGCTCGGCTTCGTCATGATTTGCTTCGCCGGGTGCACACTCGTCAAAGACCATCACGATGTCTGAGCCGAGCGCGGCTTGCACTTCCATTGACACTTCGGGCGAGAGAAATCGGAGTGAGCCGTCGACGTGAGATCTGAATTCGGTGCCTTCTTCCGTGATCTTCCTCAAAGCACCGAGGCTCCAGACTTGAAAACCGCCGGAGTCTGTTAGCAGAGCGCGGTTCCAGCCGGTGAAACGATGAAGCCCGCCGGCTGCTTTGATTACCTCGATGCCGGGACGCAGCCACAGATGGTAGGTGTTGCCGAGAATGATTTTCGCATCGAGATCTGCCGACTCGAGTTCTTCAAAGCGAATGCCTTTGACCGTGCCCGCAGTCCCGACAGGCATGAAGACGGGCGTCTCAATCTTCCCGCGCCGCGTAGTCAACACACCCGCCCGCGCCTCACCATTTTGCGCGACAACCTCGAACTTTAATGGCTGAGTCATATGTGAACAGGATTTACATGATTTTCAAGATTGACATGTAAATCCTGTTTAATCCTGTAATCCTGTCTAACGGCGTGTGGATTTCTTATGCCTCTCGACTATCCGTATCGGCGACGCAAAGAAATCAAACTCCTCACGCAGTCGATTAACCAGATATCGCTCGTACGAGAAGTGCAGTCCGGGCTTGCCACCGGATGTGAAAACGACGAACGTAGGCGGCCTGATCCCCGCTTGCGTCAAATACTGAATCCTCAAACGCGACATCCCACCCTTCGACGGCGACGGCGCCGTCCCGCCACGCGGCTGCGAAATCGCTTTCTCGAAGAAATCATTAAGCTGCGACGTCGGAATGCGACGGTTGCGGGCTTCATCAGCTCTCACGATGAGCGGCAGAATCCTGTCTACCCGCTGCCCGGTCAACGCCGAGATCGTAATCACCGGCGCCCAGTCCAAAAACTTCATCTTGTCGCGCAACCCGCGTTCAAACTCCGCGGCGGTGTTGGTTTCCTTATCTTTAACGACGTCCCACTTGTTCACGGCAATGATGATTGAACATCCCGCATCCACCGCATAACCCGCAATCGTCGCATCGAGCGCCGTAACACCTTCCTCCGCGTCCACCAAAACAATCGCCACATCAGCGCGCTCCAAACTCTTCCGCGCCATGATCACTGACAACTTCTCCGCCATCTCGTCCGTCTTTCCTTTGCGGCGTATGCCCGCAGTGTCGATGAGACGGAAATTCCGTTCGGGCGTTTGCAGCACGGTATCGATTGCATCGCGAGTCGTACCCGCAACCGGAGAGACGATCACGCGATCTTCTCCGAGGATCCTGTTCAGCAGTGACGACTTGCCCACGTTGGGCCGGCCGACGATCGCGAGCCGCAGTTCACGCTCGTCAGTCTCTTCTTCCTGCTCGACGTCGTGAACCTTCAGCAGTTCGACCACATTATCGAGCAAATCACCGACGCCGATTCCCTGCTCCGCCGAAACCGGATAGACGTTCTCAAATCCAAACCGGTAGAACTCCGTGCTTTCACTCTCGAGTTTCGAAGAGTCAGTTTTGTTCGCTGCTACGAGGACGTGCTTGCCAGTGCCGCGCAGCAGGAGTGCGAGCTCTTCGTCGAGTTGCGTGACACCCGTGCGCGCGTCGACGACCCAGATCAGGACTTGCGCCTCCTCGATCGCCATCCCCGCCTGCTTCAGAATATTCGCCGGAATCACAGCGTCGTCGTCAGGCACGATGCCGCCGGTGTCGATCAGCGAGAAGCGCACACCGGCCCATTCGACCTGTCCATAGATCCGGTCGCGCGTGATCCCCGGCTCGTCGCCGACGATAGAGCGACGTTCGCCGATGAGACGGTTGAAGAGCGTCGACTTACCCACGTTGGGTCTGCCCACGATTGCCACGAGTTTTGAGTTAGCCGATTTCATTAAGCATCAATAGCTTACAAGGCGTTTGGAAGTATGTCATCCGGGTCAAACGGTGAGTTATAATCGCCGCGCCGAATTTCCGAGCCATTGAGGAATGTACCGTATGACAGGGTTTTTCGCAGTTCTGCTTTTGACACTGGGTCTGGGCCTTCCATTTTATTCTCAGCAAAAAACCAACGCCCCAGTCACCAGTACACAAAGCGCAACTCCCAGGGCGACACCCACTCGTAAACGAACAACCACTCGCCGGCGAACTCGAAACACCGCGAGCCGGCCCGCGCCTAAACCAACGCCCGCGAAAACCGCCACCACTGAAGCCGGGTGGTCCATGTTCACCTCCAAGCCCGGACGCTTCTCCGTTCTGCTACCGGGAATACCAACCGAACAGATCGAGACGAAACAAAGCGACCAGGGACCATACACGACGTACCTCTACATTCTGAAGGAACAAGGAAACGGGTTTGTGATTGGCTTCGTCGATTACGATCCGAGTTTCAACTTCAACCGCCAACTCGAGTTGGAGATGAACCGCGACAAATTTATTCAAAACCAAAAGGCGAAGTTGCTGCAGAGCCGCGAGATCAAGATTGACGGGTATCTGGCGATCGAGTTTACCGCTGAAACGCCGGAACAGACTTTTCGATCACGTGTTTACATGGTCGGCCGCCGTCCTTATCAGATCATCATCAGCTCGCCCAAGGGTTTGGACGATTCAGCGAACGTCAATCGATTCTTCAACTCATTCAAAGTCACCGCAAGCTAAAGGACCACCGCTACATGAAGCGTAGACAATTCCTGAAAACGACGACCGCGACATGCGTGGTCGCCATCGCTAACCCTGTCTCGTCGCTCGCGATCGAGGAGGTCGAACCGAAACCATCGTCCGCGCCGCAGGCATTCGAGCTCGACGAACTAACCATCACGGAGCTTCAGCAGGGACTTCAATCCGGCAAATACACGTCGAAGAAACTCGTCGAGAAATACCACGGCCGCATTAACAACATCGACGCATCCGGTCCAACGCTCCGCTCCGTCATCGAGATGAACCCGGATGCGGAAGAGATTGCAGTCGCACTCGATCGCGAACGTAAAGAGAAAGGACCGCGTGGTCCACTACACGGCATTCCGATCCTGATCAAAGACAACATCGACACGCACGATCGGATGATGACCACTGCCGGATCGCTTGCACTCGTCGGCGCCAGACCGGCGCGCGATGCGGCAGTCGCACAAAAGCTTCGTGAAGCCGGTGCGGTAATTCTCGGAAAGACGAATCTCAGCGAGTGGGCCAACTTTCGTTCGACGAAGTCTTCGAGCGGGTGGAGTGCGCGAGGGGGGCAAACCAGGAATCCCTACGTGCTGGATCGTAATCCGTGTGGTTCGAGTTCGGGATCGGGTGCTGCGGTTGCGGCGAACCTGTGCGCCGCGGCGATTGGCACTGAGACTGACGGCTCGATCGTTTGTCCGTCTAACGCGAATTCACTCGTGGGGATCAAGCCGACGCTTGGGCTCGTTGGTGGCTCAGGAATCATCCCGATTGCACACAGCCAGGACACGGCTGGTCCAATGGCGCGGACTGTCGCCGACGCCGCGATCCTTCTCGGCGCGATCGCGCAGAATTCAAACGTCGACTTTACAAAGTCGCTCGACAGGAATGGTTTGCGAGGCATGCGTCTCGGCATTGCACGCAAACATTTCGGGTTCAACGAGCGTGTCGATAAGTTGATGAACGGCTTGCTGGAGGAGATGAAACGGCTCGGCGCCGTGTTGATTGATCCGGCGGATATTCCGACGGCGGGAAAGTTTGATGAGTCTGAGTTTGAGGTGTTGTTGTATGAGTTCAAAGCCGATCTGAATGCGTATCTTGCCGGGCTTGGACCAACGGCGCCGGTACGTTCGCTAAAGGACGTGATCGAGTTTAACGAGAAGAATCGCGATCGTGAGATGCCCTACTTCGGGCAGGACATCATGATTAAGGCGCAGGAAAAAGGCCCGCTGACGAGTAAAGCTTACATTCAGGCGTTGCGGAAGAACCACCTGCTCACGCGTTCGCAGGGGATCGACTTCGTGATGAAGAAAAACCGGCTTGACGCGCTGGTGGCTCCGACTGGTGGACCACCATGGCCGACCGACTGGATTAACGGCGATCACTTCACGGGCGGTTATTCATCGGCGTCTGCTGTTGCCGGATATCCTCACATCACGGTTCCCGCTGGCTACATCTTTGGTCTGCCGGTGGGAATTTCGTTCTTCGGCGGCGCAAACAGCGAGGCGAAGCTGATCAAGATTGCCTACGCTTTCGAGCAGGCGACGAAAGCCCGGCGCGTACCGAAGTTTCTGGAGCACGTGGACTTTACATAATAGGACCTATAGGACGTATAGGACATATAATCCTCGCATGCCATCCTCACTGGGCCAACTTGGAGAAGCTTACGCCGCTGCTTACCTCGAGCAGCTTGGCTATCGTCTCGTCGCAGCGAATTTCACTCTGCCGATCGGCCGCAACCTTCGCGGCGCGATCGTCAACGCGGAGATCGATCTCGTCGCCTACGATCAAAACACTCTCTGTTTCGTCGAAGTAAAAACCCGCGCCTCTGACTGGTTCGCGCCGCCACAAGTCAACGTCGACCTGCGAAAACGCCGGCAGATCGCGCGCGCCGCTCGCGTCTACCGGCGAATGCTCGGCATCCAGAACCAGCCTTACCGCTACGACGTCGTCACCGTCATCCTCAACGACCAATCGTCTCCCAAGCTCGAACTACTCCGAAACTTCTGGACCGACGACTCAATCCGTCGCAAACGTCACTGGTCCTCAGATCCGTTTTACCTGGCCTGAGCCGAAGTCGTCTCTTTTCCTTTTGTCGGCGCGTTCTTCACGTGCCGGTCGAACCAGCTGATCATCTCGTAAAGCACGTGCTCGATACTCTCGCGGCCGGCATAACCGTGCGCTTCGTGCGGCAGCATTACGAGTCGTACCGTGGCGCCATTGCCCTTCATCGCCTGGTACATCCGCTCCGACTGAATTGGAAACGTTCCCATGTTGTCGTCGGCCTCGCCGTGAATCATCAACATCGGTTCGTTGATCTTCGAAGCAAACATGAACGGCGACACCTTCAGATAAAGCTCCGGCGCTTCCCAGATCGTGCGCCGCTCGCTTTGAAATCCAAACGGCGTCAACGTGCGATTGTAAGCTCCACTGCGCGCAATACCTGCACGGAATAGATCGCTGTGGGCCAACAGGTTCGCCGTCATAAACGCGCCGTAACTGTGACCGCCAACGCCGACGCGATCCGGATCCGTAACACCCATCTCAGTCGCTTTGTCGATCGCCGCCTTCGCGCTCATCACGATCTGTTCGACGTACGTGTTGTTGACTGTTTCCGGACTGCCGACCACAGGCATGGTTGCGTTATCAAGCACTGCATAGCCTTCGAGCAGGAAGAAGAGATGCGACGATCCGCTGATCGTCGTCGCACGTTGGGTTGAACCCGCGACCTGTCCGGCAGTCGTCGGATCTGTAAACTCGACCGGGTAGGCCCACACCACCGTCGGCAGTCGCGTGCCTTCTTTATAGTCCGGCGGAAGGTACAACGTGAACGAACACTGCACGCCATCAGCACGCTTGTAAGTCACCAACTGCTTCTTGATGCCGCGCAACTGCGGTGTCGGATCCGAAAACTGTGTTAATGCTCGCGCAGCATCAGCGCCCGTCCGAATGAAGTAATTCGGTGCTTCGACCGGCGACTCGCGCTTTGTCATGAACTGTTTACCATCGTCATTTAGAAGTTCAACGACGCTTTCATAACTGTTTGCATCGCTACGGAAGATCCGCTCCGACTTCAGCGTCTGCAGGTTGAAACGATCGAGGAACGGTCGATCACCTTCGGGCGACGAGCCTGCGCCGGTCAAATAGATCCAGTCGCCGTTTTGCATGATCGCTTGTGTGCCGCCGACGGAGCGCGTTACAGGTGCGCCCGGGTTGTTGTAGCGCTCCTGCTGATTGCGGCTCCAAATGAGCTTCGGGGGCGTGTCAGGTTTCGTTGAGTCGAACATAAACGTCCTGAGCCAACGTTTGTCGCGTTCGTAATCAGTGAACATGATCAACCCGCCGCGTTCGCCAAAGCCGGCGTTGTTGAACCGGTGCTCGGTTTTGAAGAGTTCGACCGGTTGTCCGGTGAACGGCGACTTGAGTGCCAGCACGCTGTCGCGGTGTGCGACTTTCTTCTTCGGATCGCCACCGTCAAGGGCCTTCACCCAGACGAGCGTCGCCGGTTCGTTCGGCCGCCAGCGAATCGAACGTGGTCCAGTGGTTACGCCGTCGATCGGGATCTGGTCTGCGAGCGGCAGGCTCGCGAGTTTATGGACCAGCTTGCCTTTCGTGTCCCACACTTCGATCTCTTTCGGAAACGCAAAATCGGGAAACAGATACGAAAACGGTTTTTGCAAACGTGCGATGAGAATGTGCTGGCCGTCGGGAGCAGGGTCGATCGTCTGAAAGATCGCCGTCTTGCCGAATGGTGTTGAGCGTCCGCTGACGGCGTCGACAAACGCGAGTTGCGAGGTTGCGTAATACTCGTAGAGTGTTTCGTCGTGCGGGCTCTTCAGAAGATCTTCAAACGTCCTTACTGGTCCAGGTCGTCCCGAGCTCTCCTGTGTGTTTGGCTCGTTGGGAACTGCCGGCTTTGACGGTGCCGCGTCGCGCGTTGCTGGTACGAGTTGGACCAGGAGTGTGCGATTGTCCGGCATCCACGTCAACGCGTTACCCATGACTGAATTGACGGTCACACCTTTCACGTTTCGGATCTTGCCTGTGGCTGTGTCGCCCACCCAGAGTTCCACTCGATTCGCAGCGCCGTTCAGGAACGCGAAGTGTTTTCCGTCGCCGCTCCATTCGAGACTGCTGATCTTCGCATTTGGAGGAACGTCGATCTTGATTTCCGATCCGTCGCCGATGCGCTTCAGTGTCAGAGCGACTGAGTATTGATACCGGTGCGGCGAGTTTGTTGCGGGGTTGATACGCCGTCCCGCAAGACGCAGCATCGGTTGGGCCAGATCGGCAAGCGGCGGATTACGCACGCCCGTGGTGAGGATTGCGTTATCGCGCGTGGGACTGATGGAAATGCCCGGCGTGACCGCTGCGTTAAGAATGTCGAGCACTTCCTTCGGCGGCTTCTTATAACCTTGCTGCGCAAAGGTGATGTCGCTAACGAGAAAGAGAGCGACAATCGCGAGACGGAACGCGTAATGGGCTTTCATGATGGGCTCCTGGCGGCTGCGAAAGTTTGGATTCGTCCCGCAAATTATTAAACCCACCAATAGTTGTCAACCAAATCGGCGCATAAGGTCCGGGCACATCAGTGGCCCTGTTTTATTTCGAGTAGTTTTATTGACGAGATTGCGCGCTGGGGCTTAGACTGCGGCGCATAGACTCGACAGTCACGCGCCCGGTACCGGCGTGAGATTTAGGGTTAAAACAGCGGTGCAACGTTATTGGGCTGATCCCCTCTGAGGTTGCACCGCGTGTTTGTGTAGGGGCGCTCGCTTGACAAGCCCTGTTGAATCATTAGAATCGACCGTGCTCAAAGCGGGAGTAGCTCAGTGGTAGAGCATCGCCTTGCCAAGGCGAGGGTCGCGAGTTCAAATCTCGTCTCCCGCTCCACGAATCAAGGATGAAGGCGGGCGGATGAAGGACGAAAGCTGGGTGCTTTCGAAGAGCTGCTTCATCTTTCCGCCTTCATCCTTTATTCTCACCTTCAAGGCGGCGTAGCCAAGTGGTAAGGCAGAGGTCTGCAAAACCTTTATTCATCGGTTCGATTCCGATCGCCGCCTCCAAAGATAACCTACTAACTCGAAGAAATAGCATATACGCATTTGCGGACCCGACTGATCTTAAGAGTAACTGTAGGGGCGGCCCTCCGTGGCCGCCCCA
>DASTQB010000325.1:0-6574 GCA_035761985.1 Pyrinomonadaceae bacterium | reverse complement strand
AAAGTTACAGCCCGTGGGGCCCATGCGAACGTGCACCATCTCTTCGTGCAAGCTCGTCAACCGCTTCAACAACCTGCTCGATCTGAAACAGGTAAGCACCAAACAAATCATTCGCTTCTTTTTCCGACGCCGGAAGATTGTCGGTAGTGCGAAACTGAAAGATACGCTCGAAAGGCCGCTGGTCCAGGTTGAAAAGTTTTACCGTCGCGCGCACGCAATCGGCTTTCGCGATCGGTGGTTCCTTACCAAACAACAGCAACACGGCCCTGAACAGCGCCGCAAAGCTCGACAAACTCTCGCTCATCAAGTCAGACAACTTGTCGATCGAACTTGAAGCCGGAATGTAAAGACGGCGCAACTGGATCAACTTGCTTCTGAGCTCGTACTCAGTCTGGTGCCGCAAATTCGCATCCGAGAGTTTTACAAACTCGAATGGATCGTGACCGTAAAGTACGACGCGCGCGTTTGCCATCTGGTGAAACTCGATCGGAAACACATCCGCCGCATCCGAGAGCTCCTCGACAGTGAAGTAGACAGGCAGCGGGTGGCCCAACCGTTGCCACTCGCGCATCGGCGCCTGTGCCTGTCGCAAGTCTTCGGGAGTTATGCGATTCAGTGCGATGAGGATATTGTAGTCTGAACGCAGCTCGACGTTATCGCCGGCAGCGACTGAACCATACAACACCACCGACGCGAGATTGTCTCCATGCGTCTCCCGCAGATCCTCGACCAGTCCATTCAATGATTCCTGTATCACTGTCTTAACCATCTGTGTTCATCCGTTCACCCATCTGCGCGCGCGCGGATCCGCGTCACCAGCTGCCGCCCGCGCCTCCACCTCCGAAGTCGCCACCACCACCAAAACCGCCGCCAAATCCGCCGCCGCCACCGCCTCCAAATCCTCCGAAGCCGCCGCTGCCGCCAAACGCGCCGCCACCCCAGCCGCTCGATCCACGTCTGCCACCACCGAAGCTACTAAACAAGTTGGCGAACAGCAGTGCCTGGAGACAACCGCCGCCTCCACCGCCTCCCCAACCTCCTCTGCGTCCGCGACGCGATGCTGACATCAACAACAACAATACGACGCCTACGATAATTATTCCGGTACACACGCTTCCCAGTTTCGGGCTCTCTCTAACTTCTGTTTGCGGCGCTCTTTGACGATAGGCGTATCGCTGATCGATGCCTTCGACACTAAACCCGCGTTTTGCTCCGAGGGTGGCAACGTAAGCCTGGATCGTATCGAAGATCCCTTTGCTGTAGTTTTCCTGTCTGAACGCCGGCACCAGTCGTTCACGTTGAATCTGTCCGATCAATCCATCGGGCAGATCACCTTCAACGTGACGGCTGACCTGTGTGAAGTAGTCGCGATCCTGAATCGCAACCACTAACAAAAAACTCGCCCGATCTCCCTCCTTTGATCCGATTCCCCAACCACGCGCAACGGCCAGCGAGTACTCAAAAATGTCGCGGCCGCCAGTGGTGTTAACAGTCAACACCGCATATTCAATTCCGTGCTTCTTCAAACCACGATAGATCGACTCCAAACGTAGTCGCGTGTCGGCGTCGATCACGCCGGCATTGTCGACAATGGGATTGAAGGGAACGGGCAGAGGGACTGGGGATTGAGGTGCCGGTTGCGCGTTGACTTCAGCTTCAAATAAAAAGGCCAACGCCAGCAGGCCGAGGCCTATCCACACGAAGCCGGGTTTTTTCAAGCGCAACTGCAATAGCGAAATTCTCGTCAGTGCCGGCCTTCTATCAGCAAGTGCAATAAATAGAAGAGAGCCACCCCTCCAAAAACGACGATCGATACCGTGGGGTTTCGTTCTTCCTTGTGGTTCACTTCGGGGATCAGGTCACTTGCTGCTACATAGAGCGTCACACCTGCCGAGAACGGCAGCGCGTAGCCAACCGCATCACCCATCCTTGCCTGCAGCAGTGCGACCCCAATCACACCTGCAAGCGTCGCAGCGCCGATAGCGGCAGTCGCCATCAACGCCATTCTGGTAGAACGCCCTGACGCAAGCATGATCGATGCCACGGTGAAGCCTTCGGGCATTTTGTGCAGCAGAATCGCGATAAACACGAGTACTCCGACTTTGAAGTTGACGAGGAAAGCGGATGCGATTGATACACCGTCGAAGAAAGTGTGAATCCAAAGACCACCGACGGCGGCGTACGCGGCTGACGGGCGGAGGAACGGTTCCGCGTGAGTTTCAGCGCCAAAGTGGAAGTGCGGAGCGAGTGTGTGCTCGAAAAACTGGATCGACAGGTAGCCGGCGAGCAGCAGCGCCATCGCGGGTGCAACGGCATGCGACGTCGGTTCACCGGGCGCACCGGCGGTCCAGATACCGATTGTTTCGGGGAGTATTTCGATAAAGATGGCCGCGAGCATGAAGCCGGCGCCGAGAGCGACGAGGTATTTCAGGAAGCGCTCGCCGAGGCGATGAGCGCCTGATTTAACGAGGATGAGTCCGCCGAGAACATTGGCGCCCGCTGCCAGCAACCCGAACAAGAGAATCGATGTCATTGTATGGTGGGAGAATATAACCTATAGGACCAATCGGGCCTATAGGTCTTATATGACCTGTTAGATCTGAGCCTCGCAGGCAGCCCAAGGCCAACAAAAGGCGATCATCTTCCCGAGGCTAAAGTATTGACAGTGCTCAGGTCGCGGCGTAGTATCCGATTCGGGTGGTCAAAAGTGGTCGGAAGTGGGTCCAACCTCGTAGCAACACCGATCATCAGCAACAACTTTTCCTTTGGGCCACCCACCAAGGCTCTCTCGTCAGGTTCGACTTATGCTGCGAGGAAATTACACGGCTCGAATCGATGTCAAAGGTCGCCTGAAAGTTCCGACCGAGTTCAGGCGCCTGATCGAAGAGAAGCACGGTAAAGAGTTTTATATCACGAGCCTTACTGGCGAGTGTGTTCGGATTTACCCGTTGCCCGAGTGGGAGTCGATCGAACAACGACTTTCATTGTTGCCTTCAATGGATCCGGCGCGACGAAAGTTCCTTGACAGAACGAACTACTACGGTCAGCAAGCCACGATTGACGGCCAGGGACGTGTGTTGATTCATCCGCTGCTGCGCAAAAGTGCGGAAGTGCTCGGTGATGTGGCTGTGCTGGGTTACCTGACCTATCTGGAAGTTTGGGAGCTGGATAAGTTCAAGGCTCGCCTGCTCGCCGATCCATACACGGAAGAAGACGAGGCGGCGATTGCGCGACTTGGTATTTAGTCCCCTGCACTTGTTACTTTGTACTTTGTGAAAAGCAAAGCAAAGAACAAGGTGCGGAGAAGTAAGGACAAAGCTCGACAGGTCTTTGAACGAGATCACGGGGCGGTGGAGATGGCTGCGCCTTTGGGGGGCAGAGGCGCGCCCCATCGCCCCGTGCTGCTGCAAGAGACTTTGAGGTTCCTCGCTCCTGAGCGAGGAGGTCTCTTTGTGGATTGCACGGTGGGGCTGGGCGGACACAGTGAAGCGATTCTCAATTCCTCCAGTGAGACTCGCGTACTCGGAATCGATCTCGACACAGCGGCGCTTGAATACACACGCGAACGTCTGGCGCCCTTCGGTGAGAGATTTCGCGCCTTCCAGGCCAACTTTCGCGCTATCGCTTCTGTGTTGCAGGAGGCAGGTGAGCGCGAACCATCCGGGATTCTTGTCGATCTAGGGGTTTCTTCTCTTCAGTTTGATTCACCTGAACGTGGGTTTAGTTTTCGTTTCGATGCTCCTTTAGATATGCGGATGGACCCGGCCTCCGGTGCCACCGCAGCCGATCTTCTACAGCAACTTCCCGAATCGGAGATTGCCAGAATCATTTTCGAATTCGGCGAAGAACGACACTCACGACGCATCGCCCGTCGCATCGTGGAACGTCGCGAACAGGGGAAGCCAATAACGACCACGCATGAGTTAGCAGACCTCGTTCGGAGTGCTGTCGGTGGTCAACGGCACCAGATTCATCCGGCGACACGCACGTTTCAGGCGTTGCGCATCGCTGTTAATAGCGAGCTTGAAGGGTTGGGAGAGTTTGTTGAAACAGCAGTTGATCTTTTAAAGGACGACGGCCGATTTGTGGGGATCAGTTTTCACTCGCTGGAAGATCGGATCCTCAAACGGGAGTTGAGAAGACTTTCGGGGCACTGTGAATGTCCGCCGCGTTTGCCGGTTTGCGAGTGTGGGGCGCGGAAGGTTGTTGAGGTGCTGACGCGGCGTCCGGTTACGCCGGGCGAGCAGGAGATTGAAGAGAATCCGCGAGCGCGCAGTGCGAAGCTCCGGGCCGCGAGAAGAATCGACTATGAAAAGATTTCCTGAGCATCAACTAAACGCAAAGGTTCGTCGCAGCCGAGACGTGACGGCGTTGTCGCGACTCGCATTGCTGTTGTTCTGCGGATTGGTACTGGCGGGCGGGTTTGTGTTCGCAGCCAAGCAGCACTTTGCCGCAGTGCAGTTTGGTTATGAAAACGAAACGCTGCGCACTGAGCGCAAACGATTGATCGAAGAGAATCAACGCCTCGAGCTCGAAAAGGAGCGCGCTGTCGCGCCTGACAAACTCGAGCCTGCGGCGCGCCGCCTCGGCTTGAAGCCTGCGCGGCCAGGACAAATTGGAACACGGATACCGCGGATGAACGCGGATTAGATTCGTGTAAATCCGCGTTCATCCGCGGCTAAATAAAAAGCGTCCTCATCACGCTACTGGTTTAGGGGGATACAAGTAGGTGATGTTGGCACGCCTCGTTGCCCGATCAAAATCCAGACCTGATGTCTCGCCAGGCCGCGCACTCTTCGTCGCGGCTTTTATCGCTTTCTGGATGCTGGTGGTTTGTGCCCGCCTGGTTCACCTGCAGTTCTCGCAACACGAAACACTCGCCGATCGCGCGCGCCAGCAGCAGCAGAATTCATTCGAAACTACGCCCGAACGAGGCGATCTTCTCGATCGACACGGTCGCCAGCTCGCGCGCAGCATTCAAACCGTTTCGCTGTTTCTCGATCCCGATGGTCTCGACACGCCCACACTCGACCACAATGCAAAACAAATATCGCAATCGCTCGGTTTGAAATATGCAGACCTCGCGAAACAGTTTCGCGAAGCGCACGCCGAGAAACGACGGTTCGTCTGGATCGCGCGCCGTCTGGATGCAGAACTCGCTAACAAAGTCGTCGCGATGAATCTTCCCGGCATTCAACCGCGGCTCGAACCGAAACGCTACTACCCGAATGGCCCACTCGCGTCGCACATCCTCGGCTACGTCGGACTCGACGGCAAAGGCCTCGGCGGTGTCGAACAGTTTTACAACGCGAAGATCTCCGGTGAGCCCGGCAAGCTCTTTCTCGAGAAAGACGCGAAAGGCAAACCGTACGAGAGTTATGAGATCGCTTCGAAGCCAGGGCAGACAGTCGTACTGACGATCGATCAGACGATTCAGTACCAGGCCGAACAAACGCTGCTGGCAGCGGTCCAACGTTCGCGCGCGAAATCGGGAACTGTGATCGTTCTCGATCCCCGAAGCGGAGAGATCCTCGCGCTCGCGAATGCGCCGACGTTCGATCCAAACAAAGTCGCGGAGACCAAAGCCGAAACACGTTCGAACTGGGCGCTTCAAAACATTTATGAACCGGGTTCGACGTTCAAGATCGTCGCATTTTCCGCAGCGCTCGAGAAGCAACTCGCGAAAGTCGACGATCGGATCGACTGCCAGATGGGCGCGATCACTGTCGCTGGCCGTGTCATCAACGATCATCATCCGTTCGGTACGTTGACGATCAAAGAAGCGCTCGAGAAGTCGAGCAACGTGGCCGCGATCAAACTCGGACTTCGCGTCGGCGACCCGACGATGTACGACTACATCAGGCGTTTCGGTTTTGGTTCGCGAACCGGGATCGAGTTGCCTGGCGAGACAGCGGGACTGCTGCGAAAAGTGGAACGCTGGCAGCCTTCGTCAATCGGATCGATCGCGATCGGTCAGGAAGTCGGCGTCACGCCTGTGCAGATGGTGGCGGCGTTCGGCGCGCTTGCGAACGACGGTGTGCGAATCGCGCCGCATTTGATCCGTGAAGTTCGCAATGCTGAAGGCGCAGTTGTTTACCGTGCTCAACCTGAACACCGGCGCGTTATCGGCGCAGACATTGCACTCGCCCTCCGAGGAATGCTTGAAGGAGTGACGCTGAACGGAACCGCGAAGCAGGCGCAGTTGGACGGCTACTCCGCCGCCGGCAAAACCGGCACCGCGCAAAAGATCGATCCGAAAACACGCGCGTACTCCGCGACGAAGTTTGTCGGATCGTTTGTTGGTTTTGCACCGGTGAGCAATCCGCAAGTGGTGATCATCGTTGTGATTGACGAGCCTGCCGGCGCTTATCACGGCGGCGACGTTGCGGCGCCTGTGTTTCGCGAAGTTGCCGAACAAGTGCTGCCGGCGCTCGGCGTGATGCCCGACATTGAAACGAAATCAGTGCCCGAGTTGATCGCGAAGACGAATGAGGATCCCGAACGTGCGGCGAAGTTGCGAGAAGAACAAGCGCAGGCCGAACAGCAGCGGCGAGCCACACTGCCGACCGTGGAC
>DASTQB010000324.1:0-44985 GCA_035761985.1 Pyrinomonadaceae bacterium | reverse complement strand
GATGAACTCAGACTCACGGTAAAACTTCTTCACCGTCGCATAGTTTCCATCGATGAGCGCGACAACCACCTGCCCGTTCTCGGCGGTCTTTTGTGATGCGACGATGATGATGTCTCCGTCCTGAATGTTTTCCTCGATCATCGAATCTCCACGAACGCGCAGGGCAAATGTGCGCCCGCGTCCCTGCATGTCTCTCGGCACTGAGACCATGTCGTGACTAAGAATCGCCTCGATCGGCTGGCCCGCCGCGACCGTTCCCAGCAAAGGGATGCCGCTATCGTCGTCGTCATCTCCTCCTTTCTCTTCGACGATCGCGATTCCGCGGCTGACGTTCGGAGTTCGTTTGATCAGCCCTTCTCGCTCCAGCGCTACAAGTACGGCATGAACACTTGCTGACGACCTCATCTGAAACTGCCGGCCAATCTCCGCGATGGTGGGTGGTTCATGGTTCGACTCGATGTAGCGCCGGATAAATTCATAAATTCTTCGCTGCTTCGCTGTAACTGGCATGGTGGGTATTTCCCTTTGCTCTAAAATAGATTTTCGTTGACAACCGAAAATCCAGCGAACATTCTCGAACATGTCAGGGCCGGCGTCAAGTAGTTTTTTTAGGGCCACGAAAAAGTTTGGAAGTTGGCGAGGCAAGGAAAAGTGTGTCCCGATGACGTGAGTTTAATGACGCCGTGACTCTAGCCCGGTAATCGATTTGCCCCTCATCGTCCGGATTTGAATCGCTTCTGGATTGGGCACTTTGAACACCACCACCGGGCTATGGTGACGGCGTGAATTACTTAATCACCCTGGCAAGTTTTTTGAGGTCGTCGATGAACATGCGGGTCTCGAGCTCGCGTGTTTCATCGTCAGGCGCACGGAGAATGGAGGAGGGATGGACAGTAGCCATGACGTAGGGCGCAAGCGTTGAAGGAATGAATTCACCGCGCTGTTTTGTGACTCGAAACTGTGGTCCAAGAAGCGACTGGGCAGCGGTGGCGCCGAGGGCGACGATTACATCGGGTTTGATGACGGCAATCTCAGACTCGAGCCAGGGACGGCAGGCGGCGATCTCCACGGCATTCGGTTTTTTGTGGATCCGGCGTTTACCACGCGGCTCCCATTTGAAGTGTTTGACAACATTGGTGACGTACGTTTGTTTGCGATCGATGCCTGCTTCTGCAAGCGCGTTATCGAAGAACCGTCCGGCTGGTCCAACGAAAGGTCTGCCGGTGAGATCTTCTTCGTTGCCGGGTTGCTCACCCACAAACATGACGCTTACGCGCCGTGAGCCTTCGCCGAAAACTGTTTGCGTTCCCTTTTCCCAGAGGTCGCACGCGCGGCAATCAGCCGCGGCGTTTTTGAGCGTGGTAAGCGTTGGACGCGGAGGGATTAGATCCCACGCTTTGCTGTCGGACGATTTTGGTCTCGGCATGGTTTTTAGGTCTTATAAGTCCAATAAGTCTTATAGGTCCTATATCTTACGATGAAAGCGACATTCTCAAAAGCAGAGCTTGAAGCAGATCTCGCCAGCCGTTTTGGCGACGCATTCAAGGTCCATGAAAAGTCTGTGGTCGAGACTCTCTCCACCGGCATTCCGGAGATTGATGCTTTGAGCGGTGGCTTGCCGCGTGGCGCGATCAGCGAGATCTATGGACCAGCATCGTCAGGCCGCACGAGCTTGATGTTTTCCATGCTTGCTTACGCAACTACGCACGAGGAGACGTGCGCGCTCGTCGACACGAACGACGTGTTTGCACCGACTGCCGCAGCTACGGCCGGCGTGGATTTCGATCAACTGTTGTGGGTGCGTTGCGGAGGAAATCTCGAGCACGCTTTCAAAGCGACAGATCTGCTGCTGCACGCCGGCGGGTTTGGTCTGGTGATACTCGATCTGGGAGACGTGGCTGCCAAAGATGCGCGACGGATCATTACGTCGTGGTGGTATCGCTTTCGTCACACAGTGGAAAACAGGCCGACGGTGATGACGGTCATTTCTGAAGAAGCATGTACTCGATCGTGCGCCGCACTGACGCTTGAGCTGAAAGGCGCGGCGGAGTGGTCGAAGGCGACCGAGCCGGGTGTGGTCCGGCGATTACAAGGGAACGTGTTACCAATGAGAAAAGCTAGTCCAGTGACCCAGCCGAGAGTGACGCAGGGAAATCTTCTGCGCTTCAATTCGATAAAAGTAAATCGACAGCGCCCCCTTTCTCCAACGATTCACGAGAGTCAATTCAGGGCCGCCGGGTTTTAATCATGTGAATCCGTCGCATCATGTAAATCCCGTACGATTTTCGCTGATTTTCGATAAATATTCGTCTGCGATGTTTGCTTGTATACATGCGCCGGGGTTGCCGGCTGATACTTCTTTAAGAGAGTTTGCGTACGGCTTTTCTCCCATCGTTGAGGAGACGCGGCCGGACACGGCTGTTATCGACGTGGATGGGTGTGAGCTGCTGTTTGGATCCGCTTATCAGCTTGCAAATGAAGTGGCGATGCGAGCCAAAGGTGACTTGGAAACGTCCGTGAGTGTCGCGATAGCCGCGAATCCCGATGCGGCCATTCATGCTGCCACTCGTCTGAAGGGGATAACTTTTGTCTCGCCGGGTGAAGAGCTGACGTGCCTGGGCGAGTTTCCGGTCGAGCACCTCGATCCTTCGCTCGCCAGGGTTGAACAGAAAGTGGCGCAAGAGATCGTCGAGACACTGAAGCTCTGGGGCATTCGTACCTTTGCCGATTTTGCTGCCCTGCCAGTCGCAGGTGTTTCAGAACGTTTAGGCCAGGACGGAATCAGGCTCCAACAACTCGCCGCCGGTAAAACCGAGCGACAGTTGAAGATCATTCAACCTGCGCCTGTCTTCGCAAATTCGATCGAGCTCGAACATGCCGTTTCCGAACTCGAGCCACTCTCGTTCATCTTCGCGCGATTGTTGCACCAGCTCTGTGCTGCTTTGAATGCGTATGCACTCGCCACCAACGAGTTGTCCGTGACGATGCAACTCGAAGATTCGACGACGCACGAACGCAAACTGTCTTTGCCTCACCCGATGCGCGACCACAAAGTTTTTCTGAAGTTGTTACTGCTCAACGTGGAAATGCATCCGCCGCAAGCTGCCGTGCGAGCGATTTCGATCAACTGCGAACCGGTAAAGCCGCGCGTCATTCAGAACGGATTGTTTGAACCGATTGCGCCGGCGCCCGACAAACTCGAACTCACGCTCGCGCGACTCGCAAAACTCGTCGGCGAGGAAAATGTCGGTTCGCCGGCTTTGCTCGACACACACCGGCCGGATGCATTCGTCGTAAACCGTTTCACTCTTGCTGACGTCCGTAAGCGGCGTAAGAAAACGAACCGGCAATCGACAATCGACAACCGGCAACACATCGGCTTTCGCATGTTTCGCCCGCCGTTGCGCGCGATAGTCCAGGCCAATCAGGGTTTGCCGGTACAGATCAGCGCGTGGGGTAAACAGCGAAGTGTCTACGGGAAAGTCGTCGACCTCGCTGGTCCATGGAGGACGACGGGCAACTGGTGGCGCGACGATCGCTGGGCGCGCGATGAATGGGACGTGACGATCGAGCGCATGGGCCAGGAGGCTGTCTATCGCATTTATCGTGAGTTGAAAAGTCAGAACTGGTTTGTGGAAGGGAATTACGATTAAGCCGCGGATGTCATACGTTGAACTACATGCACGATCGGCTTTCAGTTTTCTCGAAGGTGCTTCCGTGCCTGAGGAGTTGATTGCTGCCGCCGTCGAGTTGCAAATGCCGGCGATGGCGCTGCTCGATCGCGACGGGGTTTACGGGGCGCCGCGTTTTCATCTCTCCGCGGAGAAGAACGGAATCAAGGCCCACATCGGCGCCGAGATCAGTGTGCAAAGACCCGGGACGAAAACCATCTGCTCCGTTCCGGTGTTAGTTAAAAACCGGCAGGGCTACCAGAACCTGTGCCGGCTGATCACTCTGATGAAACTCCGCGTGCCGAAACACGCAAAACCCGGCGAGCATTTCGTCACGGCTGAGGAGCTGGGCGCACACGCGAAAGGGTTGATCAGTTTGACCGGCGGCTTTGATGGTCCAATCGCATGTGCGATCAAGAGTGTCGAGAGTGCGGCTGGCGCGCAGCGAAGTGTCGAATGGTTGATCGAACTGTTTGGGAAAAAGAATGTGTATGCCGAATTGCAGCGCCATTTCGATCGCGAGGAAGAGGCACGCAATCACCTGGTGATTGAAATTGCCCGGCGCAATCGTCTGCCTTTGCTCGCGACCAACGGCGTGTGTCACGCAACGCCTGCGCGCCGCGAAGTTTCCGATGTCTTCACCTGCATACGCAATCACGTGCGACTCGAAACTGCCGGACGCCTGCTCGCGCAAAACTCGGAACGTTACGTGAAGCCGGGCGTGATGATGCAGAAGCTCTTTGCAGATCTGCCGGAAGCAATCGCGAATACGACGGAGCTTTCGTCGCGGCTCAAGTTTACGCTCAAAGATCTCGGTTACGAGTTTCCGAAATATCCGGTGCCGCGCGGCGAGACGATGGCGTCGTTTTTGCGCAAGCGCACTGAAGAAGGCGGTCGCCTGCGCTACACGGGCGTGAATGGCGCGCCCACTTACGAGAAAGCGCGGCCGCAACTCGAGCGCGAGTTGAACCTGATCGAGAAGCTCAAGCTCGAAGGTTATTTTCTGATCGTCTGGGACATCGTCCAGTTTTGTCGCAAGGAAGGCATCCTGGTCCAGGGACGCGGGTCGGCGGCAAACAGCGCAGTCTGCTACTCGCTCGGGATCACGGCAGTGGATCCGATCGGCATGGAGTTGTTGTTTGAACGTTTTCTTTCCGAGGAACGTGGCGAGTGGCCCGACATCGATCTCGATCTGCCGAGCGGAGAAAAACGCGAGAAGGCGATTCAATACGTTTACGAGCGGTACGGGAAACTCGGCGCGGCCATGACCGCAAACGTCATCACGTATCGAGGGCGTTCGGCGGCGCGCGAAGTAGGCAAGGCACTCGATTTTGACGAAGACACGCTCGCGCGTCTATCACGCCTGGTCCATTCGTGGGAATGGAAAGATCCAAACGATTCCACCGAGCGACAGTTTCAGAGTGCAGGTCTGGATCTACAGCAGCCGCGGATCAAAAAGTTCTTTCAGCTTTACCAGATGGTGCAGGACCTGCCGCGCCACCTGGGCCAGCATTCCGGCGGCATGGTGATCTGCGAAGGGCAGCTCAACGAGGTTGTGCCGCTCGAGCCCGCGGCGATGCCCGGACGCGTGGTGGTCCAATGGGACAAGGAAGACTGTGCCGACCTGGGCTTGATCAAAGTGGACCTGCTGGGCTTGGGCATGATGGCCGTGCTTGAAGATTCGATTCAGTTGATTCGTGATTCGTATGGCGAAGAGGTGGATCTGGCGCACCTGCCGCAGAACGATCCGCCAGTTTACGAAGCGCTGCAGAACGCCGACACGATCGGCATGTTTCAGGTTGAAAGTCGTGCGCAGATGTCGTGTTTGCCGCGACTGCGGCCCGCGTGCTTTTACGACATCGTGGTCCAGGTGGCGATCATCCGGCCCGGGCCGATCGTGGGAAACATGGTCCATCCGTATCTCAAACGCCGGCAGGGTCGCGAGCCTGTGACTTACGCGCATCCTCTGCTGGAGCCGGTGTTGAAACGCACTCTCGGCGTCCCGCTATTTCAGGAGCAACTGTTGAAGATGGCGATGATCTGCGCAAACTTTTCCGGCGGTGAAGCAGAAGAGTTGCGACGTGCGTTTGGTTTCAAACGTTCCGAAGCGCGGATGAAATCGATTGAAGGAAAACTTCGTCGCGGTTTGACTGAGAATGGAATCACCGGGAAGACGCAGGAAGAGATTGTTCTCGCGATCAGTTCGTTTGCGCTTTACGGTTTTCCGGAGTCGCACGCTGCGAGTTTTGCGCTCATTGCTTATGCCAGCGCTTATCTGAAGTGTAATTACCTCGCGGCGTTTACGGCGGCGATTCTCAACAACCAGCCGATGGGTTTCTACCAGCCCTTCACGCTCATTAAGGATGCGCAGCGACATGGATTGAAAGTTTTGCCGGTCGATATCACGTGTTCCGATTGGTTGTGCACGATCGAGGACGCAGGAGAGGTAGGCACAGGGACACGAAGTATCAAGGGGACGCGGAGCGGGGAGAACACCGCGTCGCCGGGTGCTTCCGTTCCTGTGTCTTCCTCTCCTGCGTCGCGGCTCGCGGTTCGACTCGGGTTGCGATATGTGAAAGGTCTGAGCGAGCAGTCAGGACAGGCAATCGTTCGCGAGCGCGCCGTGCGTGCTTTTGCAGGTATCGACGACTTGCGCAATCGCGTGCATGAATTGCGGAAGGATGAGTTGAGAAAGCTGGCTGCGGTCGGCGCGTTGAACTTTATTCAGGACCGCAGCTCGACTCATCGTCGCGATGCGCTGTGGCAAGTGGCGCGTGTCACGCGTGCGCCGGGGGAATTGTATGAGGAACTGTTGGAGCAGGATGGAAATTCGCCGTTGGAGCAGATGAATATCACGGAGCGAGTGGATGCGGATTTTCGTGGGACGGGGTTGACGATAGGAAAACACCCGGTGGCTTATCACCGCGCGGAGTTGAACAAACTGAAGGCGTTAAGAGCTGTGGATATTCGTAAGCTGCGCAATGGAAGCTTTGTGCGTGTAGCAGGCTGGGTGATTGTTCGACAGCGGCCGGGAACGGCGAAGGGGTTTATGTTTTTGAGTCTGGAGGACGAGACGGGTGTGAGCAACATCATCGTCACGCCGCAACTCTTTGAGCGATACCGGTTCGCACTCGTGGATTACCCGTTTCTGTTGATCGAGGGGGCATTGCAGAACCAGGACAATGTGATCTCGGTGAAGGCGAGCCACGTGCAGCCGCTTTCGCTGACGATCGCCGGGGCGCCGTCGCACGATTTTCATTAGAAGATCATTTTGCCGCGGATTTTCGCGGATGAACGCGGATTTACGCGGAGCGTGCCTGGCGGGGCGGGGATTCGATCAGGCCCTGGACCACCTGCGCTACCTGCGACAACGGCTTCGGCTTCCTCAGAAACGCATCGGCGCCACACAGCCGCGCCTCTTCTTCAATCTCAGCCGACCCATAAGCCGTCAGCACGATGATCCGCGTTTGCGGATCGCGCTCCCTGATCAGCTTGATCATTTCCAGACCGTCGTGGCTGTTGTTCATGCTCAGACGAAGATCCTGTATCACCACTCTGTAGTTCACCGCATCCAGCAGCTTCTCTGCTTCATCAACTTCCGAAGCCGTGTCGACCTTGTAACCCTGCAGCGAAAAATACTCACTCATCGAGAAACAGATCGACTCTTCATCATCGACAATCAACAGCCGCGGCGCCGGCATTTCGGATTTTTCATCCCGGCCCAGCCAGAACTGTCGCAATTTACCGGAGACTTTTTTGAGAGTACCAAATCGGGTTTGCTTCACGGGGCACACTTATAGAAATAAAATTGTTAGCTCTCCAGATGATTGCGAGGGTTGCTCTGCGGAAGTGCTACAAACGAGTCCACCGGAAACGCGGCGTCACGGCGAGGCGCCACAACTCCGTCACAGCCTATAGCCCAAAATCTTCCAGTCGAAAACGAACTCATCGTTATTCTCTCCGCACAGATCAACGATGAGGTCAAGGCAGCGGTTCCTGATTAAACCAGGAACGCCATGCCCTGACCTGAAAACTAAATGGCTATAGCAGCCCGCACATTAGGACGTTGTGCGGTCGGGACATTTATCCTGCCAGAAATACTTTGCGAGGCGGGCTTGGTGATGATGTAAAGCAAGACTTCACACACCTCGCGCGTCCCCGTCCCAATGGTATTGCCCTTTTCGTCCTGCAAAGCGTAGATTCGCCCATTTGCGTCAAGGGGAAGAATCATTGGTTCAGCGTACATTGTTGTTAACAGTCTCCCTCATTAACCCGGGTTCGAAAAGCAGATCGGGTGTTTTATTCAGGCGCCTCCCTGGAATGCGGCGATGGTGTGCAATCGAGACCAGGGCAGCATCAAGCCGCCGCACTCCAAAGAGGCGTCTGTCTCGATCGTTTACCGGGATTTGAAACGTTTCCTTGCCGCACCAGCAATCCCCAGTAGACCAGTTCCGAGAAGCAACATGCTCGTTGGCTCCGGAACGGGATTACCGGTGATCTGTCCCTGGACCGTGGTGATTCCATTGTTTGACGCAGGAGGCACCAGGTTCAGTGGATTGTTGGTAATGGAATACGTTATCCCGCCAATGGTAACAGCTGTCGTCGTAAAGTTCACAACGCCGCTACCGGAATTACTCGCACTAAACGTCCCGCTGAAAGTTGCAGAAAAACTGTCGCTTCCAGGAATCGGGGCGGTTTGCGTAATGGTCAGCGTGAACGTGCCCGACGCATTGATCGGGCCGCTACCGCTGAAGAAAGTTTGAAAGTTGCCAAAGCTTGAACCTGTCGGAGTATCCAGACTGGTTGAACCCAAACCCGTGAACGTGATCATGAGCGCGTTGCCCATGTTCAGGAAGGTCACAGAGTTGCTACCGCTACCACCGCAACCTGCGCACGTGAAGGTACCAGACGTGGAAAAGGTCACCGGGTCAGCCTTGGCCTCTGATGTACTGAGTGTGATCATTGCCAGAAGCAATGCACTCATCAGAGTCGCTTTGAAAATGCCGGCCATGGTTAGCTCCCTTTGTATGCCTTCGACTCACGTCCGCCTCTGCCCTCCAAAAGGAACGTTCGATCGCACGGCTTGACACTACGGTTTAAGTTGATGCTTCCACACCCGCGGGGCAAACGCGGACGTGGAAACATTTGGTTGATAACTTACAAAAATGCGAATGCGAAGCGTCTTCCGCTATTTCTTCTTGAAACGCTTACGCAAGGTTGCCGCTACTCCGGCGAGACCGCTTCCGAGCAGTAGCATGCTGGCCGGCTCCGGAACTTCTCCAACTGCACCGCCGCCAAGTCGCACCTGGCGAACGTCTTCAAAGACCGCGCCATTGATTGCCGTTAAGCTGATGGATGTCATCAACTGCCCGTTTATGGCCGTTACAGTGAAAAAGTTCTGTCCGTTTGCATCGACAACGAAAGTGTCTTCAAAGAAACCGCCGTCGATGTTAACACCCTCAACGTGGATCAGGACCGATCCATCCGTTCCAGCATTGATGTTAAATACTGCACGGGTGAAGGTGTCGTTGTTAGCCAGACCAAAGCTCAGTTGGGTCAGGGCCGTGTTGCCCGTTCCTCCGCTGACAGTGGCCTGACCGGATGGATTTGCGTTCAGTAATCCGCTACCGCTCTGGGAGGTAAAGTTGACGATGAGATTGCTTGGGCCAACGGTGCCCGTGACAGTGAGCACATCCGTTGCGGGATTGAGCAGGACGTTGTCGGTACCCTGGTTGTTAACCCCCTGGATAACTACAATATCCGCCTTGGCCGTACCTGCGAACACGCCGACGATTCCAAAGACCGCCAGCGCAAGTACAAATGATTTTAGAGACCCATACCGGGACATTTCAATTGCTCCTTAGATTGATAGCTCCCGAAAAACTGGGAGGTCGAGACTGAATGGGGGCCGGATCATCCAAGAGCAAGCGGGCAAGAGAGCAGCTCTAATGAACTCAGCCAAAAAGCTCGGAGAACAACCCGAAAAACATACGTGTGTTGGGGCACTGGCAATTCTCCAGCAAACTATGCGCCAGAAGGGAAAAACTGCTATTCGGCTAAACCTTTCAGATTTGTTGGGCTGGGGCGATGGCCCATCGAGTGAGGACCACGAGGAGTCTGGAATTCAGACTCGAATCTAGAATTTGGACGACGAGATCTGGTGTTTTTTGATTTTCTGGTAAAGAGAGCTTCGCGGGATGCCGAGGCGCTTGGCGGCTTTTTCGACGCGCCCCTTTTCTTCCTGTAAAACGCGCTCGATGTGCTGTTTCTCAAGCTCCAGAAGCGTGAGGTTCGAGTCGAGGAATGGTGCGGCCACGCGGGCATGGCCATCGAAGTGCAGATCGTTGAGAGTGATAGTTTTCTGGTCGCTCAACAGCACGGCGCGTTCGATAACGTTGCGCAGCTCACGGATGTTGCCGGGCCAGGAATACGCCTGCAGGGCATGAATCGAACCCTGGTCCAACCGCAGCTCGCCGCGACCGAGATCGGCTGCGATCTTGTTTAGGAGATACTGGGCCAACGTTGGAATGTCTTCGATTCGTTCGCGCAGTGAAGGAAACGAAAGGGGAATCGTGCTGATGCGGAAATAAAGATCGTCGCGGAAGCGCCTCTCTCTTACGAGTTGTCCGATGTCCTGGTGAGTGGCGGCGATCAATCTCACGTCGACCTGCCGGTCTCTTACGTCTCCTAACCTTCGAAAACGTTTCTCTTCGAGCACCTTCAGCAGTTTCGGTTGAATCTGCAGATCGACGTCGCCGACTTCGTCGAGGAAGATCGTGCCTCGATGGGCCACCTCGAACAGTCCCTGCTTCGAAGCAGTCGCACTCGTAAACGCGCCTTTCTCGTGACCGAAGAGTTCTGTCTCGAGCAACTCACGCGTGAGACCAGCGCAGTTGAGATCGACAAACGCTTCGTCAGCCCGCGGGCTGTTTTCGTGTAACCAGCGGGCGAGCACGCCTTTGCCGGTTCCCGTCTCGCCGAGAATCAGCACGGGGCTTTCAGTCGAAAGAAGTCTTTTCGCCTGCTCGGCGAGCGTGCGGATTGCGGCGCTGGTGCCGATGAATGGATCGATAGCCTGGCGCACCTGGCGCGACTTGCTCGCGAGTTGCTTATGGTAGTTACGTTGCTTCTGAAGCAGTCGCTGAAGAATGACGAGCAACGCCGGGAGTTCGAGTGGCTTTGTGAGGAACTGTTCGGCGCCTTCTTTGATCGCTTTCACAGCGAGATCGATCGAGCCGTGTGCTGTCAGGACCAGGAGTGGAATTCCCGCGTCGATCTCTTTCAGTCGTGGTAACAGATCGAGCGCAGTGCCGTCGGGCAGCATGTAGTCGGCGATCACGATGTCGGGACGCGACGTGCGAAAGAGTTGCTGCGCGTCCTGGCAGGTTTCCGCCTCTTCAATTTCGTAGCCGTGCTGTTCGAGGAAATCGCGGATACCAAACCTGACTCCAGATTCGTCATCGATAACTAACACCTTGTTCCTGGACATCAGTTATCTCCCTCGGCCGGTATGGGGAACCTTGCGATCATGCAGGCTCCTCCTTCGGGATTGTTGCCCGCGATCAGTTTGCCGCCGTGTTCCTGCATGATGCGTTGTGCGATGGCGAGCCCGAGTCCGGTTCCACCGCGTCGTTTTGAAAAGAACGGTTCGAAGATCTTTGGCAGATCTTCGTCGAGGATGCCCTTTCCTGAATCTTTAATCGCACACTGCACCCACTCGTGACCGCCGTCGGTGACTCGACGCGCTTCGATATGGACCACACTCGGTTGAGGTGAGTGCTGAATCGCATTCTCGATCAGGTTTACAAAGACTTTCGACAGCCTGCGCCGGTCGATCCGGATCTTTGGCAGCGACTCTTCGACGTCGGATTCCAGGGTTACCTTCGCGAGATCCGCCTTCGGCAAACACGCCTTCACGGAGCGCGAGACCATCTCGTCCATCGAGACGAGATACAGTTCACCGCGGAACGGCTTGCCATACTCCAGCAACTCTTCCATGAGGATCGTGAGACGCCCGATCTCGTCGCGCAGTACGTTCGTGTAGCGCAGGTACTCCGTGCGGTCGGCAAATCTTGTTTCAAACGCGTCGAGGATCGAAGAGATACCGAAGAGCGGATTTCTGACTTCATGCGCAACGCCGGCGACGAGCGATCCCAGCAGCGACATCATCTCGCTTTGTCTGAGCGATGCTTCGAGCTCGGCGCGCTTGGTGATGTCCTGTGCGATCAAGATCGCGCGCTCGCCGACTGAACCGAATTCGTTGATGTGATAGAGCGTGATGGCCCACGTCTTACCGGTGTTCTCGTCTTTGACCTCTTCAGCGACCGGCGCCTGCGTGATGCGGATCTGCTCGATGAGTTCGGCGGCTTTCTTCCACGGCTCGCTGTCCGCAAGCTGCGCAATCGTGGTCCCGACGATCTTTTCAACTCCGATGTTGACGATCTGTTCCGCTGCAAGGTTTGAGCGCTTGATCGTGCCGGCGAGATCGACGATCAGCACGGGAAAGTCGATCGCATTGAACGTCTGGCGCCACTCCATCGCCGACTGCTGAAGCGACGTGTGCAGCCGTTGCTGTTTCTCGTCGAGAAGTTTTCTCTCGGTGACGTCGTTGACGATCACAAGCCTGCTGTTCTTACCGTCAAAGACAACGGGATGCGAACTCATCTCGACGTAGATCGTCCGTCCATCTTTTGTTTGATGACGCCACGGACTCGAGATGACGAGATCGTCAGTCTTGATCATCAACGTCGGAATGTCTTCACGCGCACGAATATGGTCGACGGTCATCGAGAGAAACTCATCGCGTGTGAATCCATACGTGCGAGTGGCAGCTTCGTTCACGGCGACGAAGGCGAGTGTGTCTTCGTTGTAGACCCAGATCGGTTGTGGCGTCGATTCGAAGAGGAGTCGATAACGTTCTTCGGAATCGCGCAATGCTTCTTCGAAGTGTTTGCGCTCCGTGATGTCGCGGGCGAGGCCACGGAAACCGACCGTCTCTTCCGTTTTGTCTTTGATCGGCGAGATGATGAGATCGAGCCAGCGGTCTTCGCCGGACGCGGAGTGCGCGAGAAACTGGTGTCGAAACTCGCGTGCTTCCTGGGGCTGGCTGAGTGCGGTTCCAAACCCGTTGCTTCCGGGAATTATGCCGAAGACGGAGAAGAACGAATTGCCGATAAGCTCTTCGGGTTTGCGTCCGAGAAACTTCTGGCCGGCGAGGTTCATGCTGGTCAACCTGCCGGTGAGATCCTGCGTGAAGATCATGTCGCTGGCCTGTTCGACGAGGTCGCGGTAACTGGCCTCGAGCTGCGAGCGTTCGAGGAGTCGCGACACCTTTGCGATCAGGCGGGTTGAGTCAAACGGAATCTCGAGATAGTCGTCGGCGCCTGCCTGGAGTCCGGCCACGACGCTTTCGGTGTCTTTTTGCAGCGCGCTGACGAGCAGGATGGGAATGGTTTTCAACTCGGAGTCGGCGCGGAGGGCGCGGCAGAATTCGAGGCCGTTCATCTTCGGCATCGAAACGTCGCTGATCACGAGATCGGGGCGCTCGGTTCTGGCGAGTGCGAGACCCCTGGCACCGTCTTCAGCGGTGATGACGGAATATCCGGCCTTCTGCAACAGCGTGCCCATCAGTGTTAGCTGATCGGGCTCATCGTTGACGATAAGCACGGAATTGTCCTCGTGGCCGTTGGAAATTTCTATCCCATGCACCAGGGTTCTACCTCGAACTGTTGCCGCATTTTGGTTGGAATAACCGGGGCGAACGGCGTACAGGCTGCGAAATCACGAGTCTGCTGGCAATCGTGCTGAATGATCCCAGTGTTAAACTGGCGTTTTGACCGGCGCAGTATAGCACACGGTTCAAGGCGGGAAAGAGCAACATAGGTCCTATATGACCTATAGGACGTATATGTCCTATTCGGTACTGGTAAACCGTAAACGCCTTCGCTGAATCCAAAGTCCATATTTTATAATCTGCGCTTATTTTCAGAGTGAAGATTTTGGAGAAAGAAGTGATGAATAGAAGTCGAAATTACAAGGGAGCACGAGTAAACATCTTTTTGAGTTTTGTACTGGTGATCTTCTCGGTCGTGTCCGTCGGTGCGCAGAACACACTGACGAACGCCAAACCTGCATCCGCTGACATCGGAGCCGCTGTTCAAGGTTCGTATGCAGACCTCGTCAGCAGAGTTTCCCCCGCTGTCGTGACCATCCGGTCGACGGAGCGCAGGCGCCAGGGACAACAGTACCCGTTCATGGACGACCCGACATTCAGGGAGTTTTTCGGCGATCGCATGCCGCAAACGCCTCCGCAGCGCGTGGAAGGCATGGGCTCGGGAGTGATTATCAGTTCTGACGGTCACATCCTGACTAACCACCACGTGGTTGACGGCGCGATCGAGATTCGAGTTGAACTAACAGACAATCGTACGTTCACGGCCAAGCTGGTTGGTTCGGATCCGCCGAGCGATCTGGCGGTGCTGAAGATCGACGCGGCGAATCTTCCGACCGTCACGATGGGCGATTCAGACCGTGTACGCGTCGGCGATTTTGTTCTCGCGATTGGTAACCCGCTGGGAATCGGACAAACCGTGACCTCCGGCATCGTGAGCGCGAAAGGCCGCAGCAGCCGCGGCGGTGTCAGCGACGGCAGTTTTGAAGATTTTCTACAGACTGACGCCGCAATCAACCGGGGCAATTCCGGCGGCGCGCTGGTGAACACGCGCGGTGAACTGGTCGGAATCAACTCGCAGATTCTGTCGCCATCCGGCGGAAACATCGGAATCGGTTTCGCAATTCCTTCCAACATGGCAAGGGCCGTGATGGATCAGTTGCTGAAAAACGGAAAAGTGCGGCGCGGAATGCTCGGCGTGACGATTCAGTCGATTGATGCCGACCTCGCATCTAGCTTGAATCTGCCGGCGGCGAGAGGCGCGATCGTTACGTCAGTTGCGGCCGGCGGTCCGGCAGAGAGGGCTGGCTTGAGACGCGGCGACGTGATTACCGCTATCAACAAACAGCCGGTGGCTGACAACAACAACCTGCGCAACATCGTTGCCGGTATCGCGCCGGGAACGACTGTCGAAGTAACCGCGCAGCGCAATGGTCGCGATCAGAATTTCCAGGTCGCACTCGCGGAACTACCCGAGCGACAGCGACCGGAAGGTGAAGAGAGCAGCAGCAACGACACGCCGAATGCAAACGAGAGGTTTGGTCTAACACTCCAGCCTTTGGTCGCGGAATCGGCGACGCGCTATGGTCTCGATGCCGATGATTCGGGACTGCTGGTGACGAGAGTCGATCCAGCCAGCAACGCTTACAACGCGGGTATCAGGCAGGGCGATCTGATTCAGGAAGTTAATCGCCAACCGGTGAAGACGTTGACTGAATTCACTACGGCAATGCAGCAGTCGGGTTCACGACCCGCGTTGCTTCTGATCAAGAGACGCAACAACGTGACGTACCTGACCTTGCGGCCCGGTTCGTAACCCTCGCCATATCGGCACAAAAGACACAAAGGTTCAGCGATGAGCCTTTGTGTTTTTTTGTGGGCTAATGTACGTTCCACCATTCGAGGAGGAGCCGGTCTTGAGAGAGTTTGATCGCCGCCCATGGGGAAGTTACGAGGTGCTCGAGGAAGCGAGCACGTTCAAAGTGAAACGCATCGAGGTGTTGCCGCGTAAGAGACTCAGCTATCAGAAACACTCGAAGCGTGCCGAACACTGGTTTGTCGTCACGGGAACAGCCAAGGTCACGCTCGACGATGAAGAGATCATCGTGAACGCAGGCGAATCGATCGACATTCCGATCGGCGCCGCGCATCGCGTTGAGAATCCTGGCGACGAGGATCTGATCTTTATTGAAGTGCAGCGAGGAACTTATCTCGGCGAGGACGACATCGTGCGGCTTCAGGATGATTTTGGCCGCTGATGACACGGATCTTAAATCCCGTTAAGACAAATGGCCGACTCCCCCAACGAAACCACAAGCCTGTGGTCTGACGTCAAAGAATCCCTCCGCGGCTCGCATCGCGACTACACGACAGGACCAATCGGACGCTCCATCCTGCTGCTCGCCATTCCGATGGTGCTCGAGATGTTGATGGAGAGCATCTTTGCCGTCGTCGATATCTACTGGGTCTCATACCTCGGATTTGAAGCTGCCGCTACCGTTGGCCTGACTGAATCCTTACTCACGCTCATCTACGCGCTCGCTATCGGCCTGAGCATCGGCGCGATGGCGATGGTCGCGCGCCGCATCGGCGAAAAGGATCCTGACGGCGCCGCGCGTGCAGCGGTCCAGGCCCTCGTGCTCGCATTGATCGTCGCGATCGTGCTCGGCGTTGTTGGCGCGCCACTCGCGCCACGACTGCTCGCATTCATGGGCGGATCGCCGTGGGTGATCGAGCATGGCGTTTCGTTCACGCGAGTGATGCTCGCCGGAAACGTGACCGTCGTCATGCTCTTCATGATCAACGCGATCTTCCGGGGCGCAGGCGACGCTGCGATCGCGATGCGCACGTTGTGGCTCGCAAACTGGATCAACATCGTGCTTGGTCCGTGTTTGATCTTCGGGTTGGGACCGTTTCCGGAGCTTGGGATTGTCGGCGCTGCCGTTGCGACAAACATCGGGCGTGGAACGGGCGCACTCTACGCGATCAGCAAACTCGTTCGTTCGGGTGGACGCTTCAACATCGAGCGCCGGCACTTGCGAATCGAACCTGAGATCATCGGCCGGCTGATCAAACTGTCTGCTACCGGGACGTTCCAGGTCTTCATCGGAATGGCGAGCTGGATCGGGCTGGTGCGTATCATCTCGAGTTTCGGCAGCAATGCAGTTGCCGGTTACACGTTTGGGATCCGAGTGATTCTGTTTGCGTTGTTACCGTCGTGGGGAATGGCGAACGCGGCGGCGACGATGGTCGGGCAGGCGCTTGGTGCGCGCGATCCGGAACGTGCGGAACGCGCCGTTTGGAAAGCCGGTTTTTACAACATGATCTTCCTGGGCGTCGTGGGGCTGCTGTTTATCTTCTTCGCGCCGCAGATCATCGGGTTCTACACGACTGATCCGAACGTGGCACCTTACGGGATCGATTGCCTGCGGATCGTCGCTTACGGGTTTTTGTTTTACGCGTACGGGATGGTGCTGGGGCAGTCGTTCAACGGCGCGGGTGACACGTGGACGCCGACGATCATCAACCTGTTTGTGTTCTGGTTGTGGGAGATTCCTCTTGCGTACGTGCTGGGCGTGATGCTTGGATACGGCCCGCGTGGTGTGTTTGTGGCGATGATGATCGCGTTTTCGACGCTGGCGGTGGTGAGCGCGGCGGTGTTCAGGCGTGGACGCTGGAAGGCGCGCGTCGTATAGGACCTATAAGACCTATAAGACCTATAAGACCTATAAGACCTATATGTATAGGTCCTATATGTCCTATTCGTCCTATAGGTCCTATAGGAAATAGGACGTATAAGGCCGCTCGGTCCTACGCATCCTCATGCCCTGACTCCGAACAGTACTGTCCCGCAGTTTTGTATGTTTTCACACCACCACCGTGACCGCCTCACCTCTGTACGCTGGAATACTTAGCGGCACCTCTATTGCCTTACCTCAATTCGCCAGACAGAGCAGGGCACGTTGGAGTGCGGTTCACTTGCCCAGGCTTCGGATCCGCCGACCAGAGCGGTCGAGTTTGCCGCACTCCAACGACGTTTCAATAGCTCCCGGGCAAAGTTACAGGTGTAGAACAAGGAGGAGCTTTATGGACAAGAAACTCAAGGGGAAGAAGGTGGCTATCCTGGTCGCGGATGGCTTCGAGCAGGTCGAGCTGACCGAGCCGAAGAAGGCGCTCGAAGATGCCGGTGCGATCACGGAAATTGTGTCACCTGCCGACGCAGAAGTGCAGGGCTGGAATCATGATGAAAAGGCGGACTTATTCAAGGTCGATATGCCCCTGAACCGGGCACGCTCTGATGATTACGACGCACTATTACTGCCGGGTGGAGTGAGAAATCCTGATCAATTGAGAATGTCTATGAGAGCCATCGAGTTTGTCGATGGTTTTTTTGTAACAGGCAAACCGGTAGCGGCGATCTGTCACGCGCCGTGGTTGCTGATTGATTCGGATGTTGTCAAAGGAAGGACGATTACTTCATGGCCGTCGCTGAAGAGCGATCTGATGAACGCCGGCGCGCGCTGGGTCGATAAGGATGTCGTAGTTGATAACGGACTCATAACCAGTCGGAAGCCTGCCGATATACCCGCGTTCAATAAGAAGATGATCGAGGAGTTTGCAGAAGGGCGGCATTCGCGGCAGAGAGCCGCGTGACTCACTGATTACGCGGATAGCATGGATCTTCGATTCGTGCTATCCGCGTTAATCAGTGGGAAGTTTTCTGACAGTACTTCCCACTTTCACCGTTCCACCCTGAATCACTTTCGCATTGATCCCTCTGAGACAAAGCTGCTTACCAACAGTTGAGTTAACAAACTTCATCGCATCGGCGCCGAAGCGGGCGACAAACTTGTGGCAGCCCGTGTGAGGCTGTGGGCTGACTTCAATCACAGCCGATCCGATCGCGATGCGCGATCCGGCCGGAAGATTTTCCTTGCTCAGGTCCATGTCGATGTAAAACTGATCGCCTGCGAGCGGCCAGCGTTCTTTCTCCTGCGCGACGAGGGCCGTGACACGAGAGTTCATGATGTTGAGCTGCATATCCGGATGTGGTGAACCATCGGGAGTTCGCGAGCTCTTACGGAAGATCCAACTATCGCCAATCAGGCCCTTAACCGGATCGAGTTCAGCTTCTTCCAAAACTTCTCTTTCATCGACGCGCGGTCGCCGCACGATCAGTTGAAGCACGCCATCGTCTTTTGGCGATTGCCGCAAGTGGTCCAACGCTGCTTCGAGCTCTTCCATTGTCAGGTGTTTCATCGCCGAAATTTAGCCACAGATTACGCAGATTCTCAAAGCCGATCTGTGTGATCTGGTCATCTGTGGACAGTTTGAAAAGCCTTGCGATAATCTTCCCGGTACCCCAATGCTTCCCCAAACTTCCGAGCACGACCTTTCCAATGAGCGCGATCGCTTGCGCCTCCTGCTCGACGTCAACAACGCAGTCGTTTCGAATCTTAGTTTGCGGGAACTGCTGATGGCGGTCTCTGAGTTTTTGCGCAAATTCTTCCCGTACGACCTGGCCAGCATGGTCATCAAGGATGATGCGACGGGCCAACTCCGCGTGCACGCACTCGATGCGCCCGCTCCGGGCGGTGTGTTGAGTGAGGGCGCGCTGCTTCCGCTCGAGGGCACGCCTCCGGGAATCGCGATCGCCACGCGCAAGACTGTCCGCCGCGATCGCATCGACTTCGACGAGTTTCACTCACCGGTTATTCGTGCCGCTTATGCGGCAGGTTTGCGCAGCGGTTGTTCGGTGCCATTGATCTCGCACGATCAGGTGCTGGGCACGATCAATGTTGGCAGTTCGCGTGAAAGCGCCTTCACGGAACAGGACGCGGAACTGTTGGAACTGATCGCAGGCCAGGTGGCGATCGCAGTCGAGAACGCACTCAACTTTGAACGCGCCGAACGCGAACGCGATCAAAACCGGCTGTTGCTGGACGTGACGAACGCGATCACGTCGCACCTCGACATCCGTGAACTGCTGACCGCGACTTCGAACTGCCTCAAACGCGTGATCCCACACGACGTTGCCGCGCTCGCACTGTACGATGACGAAGCGAAACTGCTGCGCGTCCACACGTTGAATTCGCCGTTAACTGAAAACATCTACGCCGACGAAGGCTTCGTGATGGCACTCGAAGACAGTCCCGCGGGTAAAGCTGCGACCACGCGCCAGCCGGTTTTGATCAACAAGCTGGACCCGGCGGAATATGCGTCGCCGATCGTCGCGAGAGCTTATGCTGCGGGGATCAGGTCGAGTTGTAATGTGCCGCTCGTGTCGCACGATCGTGTGCTTGGAGTTGTCGCTCTTGCGAGTCGCACCGAAGGTGCTTTCACCCACGCGCACGTGCAGCTCTTCAGCCAGGCTGCAGGTCAACTTTCGATCGCAGTCGAGAACTCGCTTTCATTTCGCGAGCTCGCCGCGCTGAAAAACAAGCTGGCGAGCGAGAAGATGTATCTGGAAGAAGAGATCCAGACTGAGTACAACTTCGAAGAGATCATCGGCCAGAGCGCATCGCTCAAAAAGATCCTGCAACAAGTCGCGACTGTTGCGCCGACCGATTCCGCGGTTCTGCTTTGCGGTGAAACAGGCACAGGCAAGGAGTTGATCGCGCGCGCGATTCACAACCTCAGCAATCGTCGCGAACGCACACTCGTGAAGCTAAACTGCGCTGCGATACCGACAGGCCTGCTCGAGAGCGAGCTCTTCGGACACGAGAAAGGCGCATTCACCGGAGCAATCGCGCAGCGCATCGGCCGCTTCGAACTGGCAAACAAAGGCACGTTGCTGCTGGATGAAGTCGGCGAGATACCACTCGACTTGCAACCGAAACTGCTGCGCGTTTTGCAGGAGCACGAATTCGAGCGGCTGGGAAGTTCGCGTACGATCAAAACCGATGCGCGCATGATCGCGGCGACGAACGTCGACTTACCCGAGATGGTTGCGGAGAAGAAGTTCAGAAGCGATCTGTACTATCGTTTGAATGTTTTCCCGGTAAAGATTCCGCCACTGCGCGAACGGCTCGACGACATTCCGTTGCTCATCGGTTACTTCGCGCAGAAGCACGCGTTGCGTATGAACAAACGCATCGAGACGATTCCGAAAGACACGGTTGATGCGCTGTGTTCATATCCGTGGCCGGGAAACGTGCGCGAGCTGGAAAACTTTATGGAACGATCGGTGATTGTATCGAGCGGTTCGGAATTGCAGGCGCCGCTCGGCGAGTTGAAGCTCACGACGTCGGTAACGATTTCGATGCCGTCGATGGCGCAGTCACTTCAAGACGTCGAGCGGCAGCACATCGCGGAGATACTCGAGCAGACGCGCGGCGTGATCGCAGGGAAGGGCGGCGCGGCGGAAATACTCGGATTGCCAAGCTCGACCTTACGCAACCGAATGAAGAAACTCGGACTAAAATAGGCCGCGGATTAACGCGAATTTACACAGATCAATCCGCGAATTTACAGATCTGATCCGCGTTCATTCGCGTAAATCCGCGGCTAAATTTACAAGTCTTAACAATTTTTCACTCCCCCTTGACACAGCCCGGCCATGTTGCAGCGTATGCTCTGCCCCGCTGTGCAACCATCCCCGGAGGCTGGAATGAAGTCCAAAAGAGAAGGAAACACCCGGTTCCGACTCGTTCTTACGCTTGGCCTGGCGGTCGTGTTACCCGCTCTGACACTCATCTACGTCAACTTCAAGCACGTTAAGTCGATCCAGCGCGATAAGAAATTCGAAGGGCTGCTTCATCGCGATTTTCAATACCTGCTTTACATCGCGCAGAAGAAGATCAACTCGAAGGCGTATGAATATACCGAGCACGCGCGCGAGGTTTTTCCCTCCGCCGCCGACTCCGACGAGGACAAGAAGAGCAAGCTCGAGAAACTGATGGCCACGAGCCCGTGGTTCGGCCACGTGTTTCTGTTTGACGCCAAGAAAGGCGTCGTGCTTCAGGCGCGATCAGACCACATGAGCCAGCAGGAGTTTGCCGACCTCGAGAGGATGTACAAGGGCTGGCTTGGCATGGAGGGCCCGTATCTCATCGAGCAACTGCGAAAGAAGCCGAAACCCTTCACCTGGTATAGCGGTGAATTGGATGGACCACATGGTCCGACTTATCAAACGACTGCGATCTTCACGCTGCCGAAGCTCACGAGCGATCGTCCGGTGCTCGGTGGTGTGAGTTTTGATTCAAAGTATTTGAAGGAGAGTTTCTTTCCGCAGTTGCTGGAGGAGTTTACCTCGCAGAAGTTCAGCGGCGATCAAGGTGCGCGTGTGGCCCAGTTTCATGAACTCGCTCCACAGGAGGTCGACGAGTATCAGGAACAACGGCTCGCAATGCTCGTGTTCCCTGCAGACGCGATGAAGTCAGAACCGGAACGACCACTCGCGAGATCGACTGGTTGGAACGGTGAGGGCAAGCCCGAAGTGTCGCAGAAACTCGACGATCCGTTTCGCGGGCTAGCGCTCGGGATCAAGTTTCAGGGCACAACGGCTGAAGCCATAGCTCAGCGATGGGTAAGACAGAGTTTTCTGATACTCGGCGTCCTTTCAGTGTTGATGATCGGCGGGCTCGTGCTGACGTATCGAAGCGTGAACAAGCAGATGGCACTCGCACGTTTGAAGTCTGACTTCGTTTCCAACGTCTCACACGAGTTGCGCACGCCTCTCGCTTTGATTCGACTGTACGCGGAAACACTCGAGCTCGGACGCATCACGACCGAGATAAAGAAGCACGAGTATTACAGCATCATTCGCAAAGAGAGTGAACGACTAACCGCGCTAATCAACAACATTCTCGACTTCTCTCGCATTGAAGCGGGACGAAAAGAGTATGACTTCCGCGAGACTGACATCGCCGAGCTCGTCCGCAACACGCTCGATTCCTATCGTTACCAGATCGAGCAGCAGGGGTTTGCGTTCGAAGAGCAGATCGACACGAGTCTCCCGGCGGTGCGCGTTGATCGCGAAGCCATCGCGCGGGCACTTGTCAATCTGGTCAACAATGCACTGAAATATTCAGACAACGAAAAATTTCTCGGCGTGAAGCTTTACCGCGAGCAGAGCGTGCTCAAACTCGAGGTGAGCGATCGTGGTATCGGCATCGACCGGAACGAGCAGTCGAGAATATTTGAAAAGTTCTACCGCACGGGCGATCCCCTGGTCCACAACACGAAGGGCAGCGGCCTCGGGTTATCGCTCGTGCGTCACATCACACAGGCGCACGGCGGCGATGTTGAAGTTGAAAGCACGCCGGGCCGCGGCAGCAAATTCACACTGACATTGCCGCTTGCGCAACAGAGGGCATCATGAAAACCAAAATCCTGATCGTTGAAGACGAACCGGCGATGGTCGCCGGTCTGCGCGACAACTTCGAGTATGAAGGCTACGAAGTGATCAGCGCCGAAGATGGCGTGAGCGGTCTGGAACGAGCACTTTCCGACAATCCGGATCTGATCGTTCTCGATGTGATGATGCCGCGCATGAGCGGACTCGACGTTTGCAAGCAGTTGAAAACGAAACGTCCGGCGGTGCCGATCATCATGCTGACTGCGCGCGGTCAGGAGATCGACAAAGTTGTTGGTCTTGAACTCGGAGCTGATGATTACGTGACGAAGCCATTTTCGGTGCGTGAATTGATGGCGCGTGTGAAAGCGGTTCTGCGGCGCGTGTCTTCACCGGCGCCAGCGCCCGAGATCTATAAATTCAGCGACGTCGAAGTAAACATTCGCAGCAACGAAGTCAGACGTGGTGGAAATGTGATCGATCTTTCCGCGAAAGAGTTTGCTTTGCTTGCCTACTTTCTCGCGCATCCGGTTGAGACGCTGAGTCGCGATCGTCTGCTCGATGCTGTCTGGGGTTACGATAATTATCCAACTACGCGCACGGTCGACACGCACATCGTTCATCTCCGGCAGAAGCTCGAACCAAATCCCGAAGAACCACGTTTCATTCTTACCGTCCACGGTAGTGGCTACAAGTTTGTCGGATGAGGTTTCCGTATGGCTCTCCCAGCTTTACAAGTAGTCCCCAGCAAATCAACCCGTGCTTTAGAAACACGCGCCTCCGTAGAGCGCGGCGAGTTGTCGCCGCTTCCGTCATACGATCAGGATCCAAAACTCGAAACACTTCAACGCGACTACGCTGAACTGAACACCGCGATCTTCGAAGCCGCACAAGTCCATCGTCGTCTGTGCGCGCCGAGTCTCGTGCGTCACGGAGCGTTCGACGTTGCAAGTGAGATCTTCGCGGTCCGTCACCTGCCCGGCGATTTCTTCAGCGTTGAGCGAACAAGCGACGGTCTCGTGCTCGCACTCGGCGACATCGGCGGCAAAGGGCTAGCTGCGGGAATGTGGGTTACACATCTCATCGGACTCATTCGCACGCACACCGCGACGAGCAGCGATCCTGAAACGATCGTGGCGGGCGTCAATCGCGACATGTCATGGCTGTCAGAGATCGAACCGCTCAGCACGCTATTTGTTGGACGACTTGATGCGCGATCAGGGCAACTCGATTACTGCAGCGCCGGACATCCGCCTGCTTTGCTACTGCGACCGAACGGCGGGCTCGAACAACTCTCGGATGGTGGACCAGTGCTGGGCGCGGTGCCGTTTGCATCGTTTGAACGCGGCAGTGTTGAACTTGCTGCTGGCGATTTGCTGCTGGCGTGTTCCGATGGCATCTTAGAGTCGTTCAACGAAGCAGGTCAGGAGTTTGGAAATCAGCGACTCGAGGCTGAATTGCGCCGTGCTCAGGGCGGATCGGCCGAGTCGGTCTTGTTTTCTGTGCTCGGAGCAGTGCAGGACTTCGCTGCTCCCCGCCCACTCACAGACGACATGACGTTAGTAGTCATTAGAAACAAGAGCGAGGAATTACACTGATGAAAACACTAAAGCACAGCTTTGCGCTTTTGGCGGTGATGTTTGTCGCCACAACAGTCGTTTTCGCAGGCGACGGCGAATCGCAATTTGCAAAACTCGATGGAGCGAAGATTCACTACAAGAGCTACGGCCAGGGAAACGAAGCGCTCGTCCTCGTCCATGGCTGGGGCTGCAATCTCAATCACTGGCGCGATCAGATTCCCGACCTCTCGAAACGCGGCAGAGTTCTCGCCCTCGATCTGCCCGGACACGGACAGAGCGATAAACCCGAGATCTCCTACACGATCGATCTCTTTGCAAACGCAATCGACGCCGTCATGCGTGATGCAAAAGTAGATCGCGCAGTCGTGGTGGGCCATAGCATGGGAACTCCGGTCGCGCGACAGTTCTATCGCAAGTATCCACAAAAGACCGCCGCGATCGTCATCGTCGACGGCGGCTTACGACCGTTCGGCACAAAGGAAATGCGCGAACAGTTCCTGGCAATGTTTCGTGCTCCAAACTACAAAGAGACGAGCGCGCAAATGCTTGCCCAGATGGCCGGCACGCTTTCCGCCGCAGACAAGGAACGGGTGAACTCGTCCTTCGCGAGCACTCCGCAGAAAGTGCTCGTCAGCGCGATGGAAAGCATGAACCAGGATTCGCTCTATGGACCAGACAAGATGAACGTGCCGGTGCTCGCGATCATGGCGAAGTCGCCCTTCTGGCCGCCTGACACCGAACAGTTCCTTCGCGGCCTTGCCCCGGATCTGGAGTATCAGATGTGGGACGGCGTGGGCCATTTCCTGATGATGGAAAAACCGAAACAGTTCAACGACGCGGTGATCGCTTTTCTCGACAAGAAGTCTTTGTTGAAATCTTCAACTCAAACAACGAAAGGGGAATAGCAATGGGAGACGTAAAACCGATTCCAGAGGGATACCACTCGATTACTCCTTACTTGATCGTCGATGGGGCCGCCCAGGCTTTGGAGTATTACAAGCAGGCGTTTGGGGCAGTTGAGCTATTTCGCATGGAGCATGGTGGAAAGATTGGACACGCCGAAATGAAGATCGGCGACTCGCCGTTCATGCTCTCCGACGAACATCCTGAGATGGGTTATCGTGGACCAAAATCTCTGGGTGGTTCAGCAGTCGGCATCATGATCTACGTTGACGACGTAGATACGATCTTCAAGCAGGCACTCGATGCGGGCGGCACAGAACTCAAGGCGTTGCAGGACCAGTTTTATGGAGATCGTTCAGGTACGTTGACGGATCCGTTTGGTCACGTTTGGACGGTGGCGACGCACAAGGAAGACGTTGCACCGGAAGAGATGGAGAGGCGGATGGCTAACATGGCTGCTAGCGCCGGTGCCGGCCAAGGCAGTTAACACGCATCAAACGGGTTTGGATCGGACTTCACGGAGGCGGCGCTCGAGGAAGCGCCGCTCGCCGTCATTAGTGGCCAAAGAGAGTGCGGCTTCATAACTCTCCGCGGCTTTGTCAGTTGAGCCGAGCCGTCGCAGCATGTCGGCGCGCGCGGCGTGTAGCAGGTGATAGTCGTCGAGTTCACCTGAGTCGGCGAGTTGTTCGATCAACTCGAGTGCCGGTTCAGGACCGTGGGCCATCGCGATCGCGACCGCACGATTCAGCGACACGACCGGCGACGGCATCAGTTGTTCGAGGAGATCGTAAAGTTTCACTATCTGCGCCCAGTCAGTGTCCGCGGGGCGAGCAGCTTTGCAATGCTCCGCCGCGATCGCAGCCTCAAGGGCGAATGGACCAGGCTGGCCGCGCAGGGCTTGTTCGACGAGTGTTAGCGCCTCATCGATTTGTGGTCTGTTCCAAAGTGTTCGATCCTGATCTTCGAGCACAACTAAATTTCCGTCTTCATCAAGTCGTGCCTCGCGCCGGGAGTCGTGTAACAACATGAGTGCGACGAGTGCTGTTGCTTCGGCAGGTGGTTTTGGCTCGAGCAATGTCGTGACGAGACGGCCGAGACGGATTGCTTCCGCACAGAGATCTGCGCGTGCGAGTGGCTCGCCCCGAGTGGGCGCATAGCCTTCGGTGAAGATCAGGTAAATTGCAGTTAAGACTGCATCGAGGCGCTCGGGCATTTCGCTGGTGTCGGGCACGCTGAACGGAATGCCGGCGTCGCGGATTTTACGTTTTGCGCGCACGAGACGCTGCGCCATCGTAGCGGTTGGAACGAGAAACGCGCGCGCGATCTCTTCGGTTTGAAGTCCGCCGAGAGTGCGCAACGTGAGCGCCACCTGCGCTTCGAGTGACAATGCCGGATGGCAGCAGGTGAAGATCAGTCGCAGTCGATCGTCGGGGATCTCTTCGAAGTCGAGGTTCGGACCTTCGACGATCGGTTCAGACGCGAAATCGGGATCGGCTTCGAGTTTTTCCTGTAGACGCGTTTGCCTGCGCAGGCGATCGATGGCTTTGTGTTTGGCTGTTTGGATGATCCAGGCGCGTGGTGAGTCGGGCACGCCGTCAGTCCGCCACTGATCGACAGCGGCTGTGAACGCTTCCTGCGCTGCATCCTCGGCGAGTTCGAAATCGCCAAACTGTCGTATGAGGGTCGCAACAATCCGGCCCCAGTCAGATCTGTAGACTGCGTCAACTGCGAGATTCGGGTTTGGAAGCACGTTTGATAATAAAAAAATTCGCGCTGGTGTGTCGATTCGCAAGCTCCCCGTTCGACTTACCAGTGGAGGCACAAAATTTCCGATGAAATACATGTTGCTGGTGTACCTTGACGAACAAGCATTGAGCGAAGAGGAAAGGGAGCATTGCTACGTGGAGTCGGCACAACTCGCACGGGATCTGAGTGATGGTGGAAAGTACATCTCAGCGGGTCCGCTGCATCCGGTTGCGACGGCGACGAGCGTTCGCGTTCGAGACGGAAGGCGCTTGATAACCGATGGTCCATTCGCCGAAACTCGCGAACAGCTTGGTGGTTACTACCTGATCGACGCTCGCGATCTCGACGAGGCAATGAACATCGCCGAGCGAATTCCGGTGGCGAAACACGGCACGATCGAGATTCGTCCAGTGCTCGAGATCTCAGGACTACCTAAAGCTTGAACTCTGAATGTGATTGAAAACTTAAAAGGAGCCCCCCATTGGTATGAACATCTTACTCTGGGTCATTCAAATAATTCTGGCACTGTTGTTTCTTTTTGCGGGCATCACGAAGGTGGTGCTGCCGATTGAGGTCCTGATGCAGAATGCATCGCCTAATCAGGTGCAGCTCCCGATACTCTTCATCAGATTCATCGGCGTCTGTGAGACGCTCGGAGCACTCGGATTGATTCTCCCGGGCATATTTCACCGGCAACAGTATCTGACGCCGCTCGCCGCCGCGGGACTCGTCGTGATCATGATCGGCGCTGTGGTAGTCACGGCCATTGGCGATGGAGTGGTAGCGGCGCTCGGACCACTCGTATTCGGACTTCTTTGCGCGTTCGTCGCGTATGGCAGGTGGAAATTGAAACCGCTTCGTTGATTCATCATTCAACCAACAAGGAGAGGAGAGTTACGCAATGCAAGTGAATCCATATCTGATTTTTAACGGCGACTGCGCGGAGGCTTTCAGGTTCTACGAGCAGACGCTTGACGCGAAGATCGAGGCGCTGATGACTTTCGCCGGATCGCCGGCGGCAGAACACGTTCCGGCTGAGTTTGCTGATAAGGTGCTTCACGCAGTGATGAAGATCGACGGGCAGACGATCATGGCGTCAGACGCACCGCCGGGAAAATACGAACGACCAACTGGGATCTCGGTGTCGCTGTCGTTGAACGATCGCGAACGCGGTGAACGGATCTTCAACGCACTCGCGGAAGGTGGAAGAGTCGAAATGCCGTTTCAGAAAACGTTCTGGGCGGAAGGTTTCGGAATGTGCTCGGATCGGTTCGGCATTCCGTGGATGGTCAACGTCGACTGAGATTGACACGATGATCCTGTCTAAACAAATCTAAGCCATGAATGTACGACGTTTAAATTGGCCGCTGTGGGTGGGCTTTCTGCTCACCCTTGCGGCATTCCTGACTTACACCTCCGTCTTCGTCTACTATCCAGCCACACGCGACTTCCCTTGGGCCAACCTGCTGATCTTCGCGGTCGCCGTAGTGCTGCTGATCGTCGGACTCCGTCGAGGGTTTGCTTCCGATCGGCCGCACCCAACTCGCTCGAAGGTTGTTAGTTCAATCGTGGGCCTGCTTGGCTTCGCAGTGTTCGCGCTCTTTATTTTTGTATTCTTCGTCCTCGGGAGATGGCTTCCTGCTTCTACCGGTGCGCCGCAAGTCGGCCAACGCGCACCTGAGTTTTCTCTTCCGGACACGAGTGGCAAGCCGGTTAGTCTCAACGAACTACTTTCGCAACCTGTAAACGGCAGTGCGCCTGCGAAAGGTGTGTTGCTGGTTTTCTATCGAGGCTACTGGTGACCCTCGTGCAACTCCGAGTTACGGAGCATCGAGCAGAATTTAGAAAAGTTCAGACAAGCGGGAGTTCGTCCCGTTGCAATCAGCGTCGACGAGCCTGAAACGTCGCGCAACCTCGCGCAGGATCAGGGTTACACGTTTCCGATTCTTGCAGACTCGAAAGCTGAAGTGGCCCGGCGTTACGATCTGCTTCATGCAGGCGCCGGAATCAGTGGGCAGGACGTCGCGCGGCCGGCCGAGTTTTTACTTGATTCGTCCGGAACGGTGCGATGGGTAAACCTGACTGAGAACTACTGGGTCCGCGCGCGGCCGGAAGAAATTCTCGAAGCCGCACAATCACTCAAATGAAAAACCGCCGCGACTCTCATCGCGGCGGTTTCGGTTTTAGTCTTCGCTGTTACGTTCACGCTGTTTCTTTGCGCGTTCACGTTCGAGCTTCGCTACGCGCTCGGCGCCACCTGCACGGTAGCCTTCCTCATAACCTCTCGAGAATGCTGAGCGGTAAACTTCACCGAAGTTTCCGAAGCCAGCTTCCTTGAAGTAGTGAGAGCGCTGCGGGTTATAGCTCTTGTCCTTCTTGCCATCGTCTTTTCCGGTTTTGAAGCCATCCTTGTGAGCTTGTTTGGTGGCCTCTTCACTGTCATCAAAAACGTAGTGGTTATACCTGAAGTTGTTGTTGTAACCCCAGTGATCGTATCCCCAGCCGTAACCGTACGGATAACCCCAGTAGTTTCGATAACCCCAACCAAATGGACGATAAACACGATAGTAAGGACGAACGACGACGACCCTACGACCAGCCCGGCGCTGTTGCTGCGCCTGGACTTCGGTCGAGGAAACGAACGCGATGCCAAACAGCATCAGCGCCGAGAGCGCAAGACCGCCAATCCTTCGCAAATACTTTCCTTTCATTTCTTCCCTTCCTTGTCTATTTCTACTTAGCTTCTTACTTAGCCGATTCGCCTGCGGCTAATCAAAAAATAGTCGGGCACCTCCCGGCTTTAGGGAGAGCCCGACTTTATCTTTACAGACACCGCTTAGATGACGATGGTTACAGTCGAGTTTAGTCGTGCCCGCCGTGCTGTTCGATCAGCCGCATGGCGGGTTCATTGACAAAAACTCTGGCGTGGAACTGCCGTCCCCAGCCGAGCGGCGTCACGTCGCGGTACTCGAAAGTTGTCTCTGTGTCGAATCTCGGTGCGTATCCGGGATGCATCTTCTTTCGTAGTGACGAACGAACGTTTGGATCTGCGCCGCGCTCGAGCAGCAACTCAGCGAACGGCGCGGCTTGCGGTTTTTGCCTGAAGTTCATCCAGTAATTCGGCTGCGAAACGACGGTCGCGAAGAGTGCTGTATGCCCGCCGAAACCGTCCGCGTCCACAGCGGCTTTGATGTTCGGATCCATCCCGCGTTCGAGCAGCCATCGCGCGATCTCGATCTCGTCGTAATCGACGCACATGTGTAACAACGTTGTGCCGGCGAGTGGTGTCCCGTGAGTTGCGAGCACTTCGTCGTGACAGCCGAGTTCCGGAGGGTAGATCTCCTCGTGGATGAATGTTCGTTCCAGCAGTTTTGGATCGCGACGCAGATGTTCTTCGAGTAGATCGATGCGGCCGCGATGAAGCGCCATTACGGGTGTGTCGGGCAATTCGAGTCCGTGTTTGACATAGAGTTCGAGGATCTCGTGCTTGTCCGACGGTTTGCGACTATCACTTTCGAGCACGACGTCCACTGGCGCGAGGCGTTTCCCGTTCTCATCGACCACTTTGGCGCCGAGTTCCAGCAGTAGTGCCGTGCCGGCAGCACTGAGCGTGTAAGCTGGTCCGGCAAGCGAGTCTTCCGGTAACGATGGTGAATCCATCATCTGGTACAACATGCGTGCGGTGCCGACCTGGCTTTGCAGCGCGGCGCGATCAATCGCGTGTTCGAGATCGCGTGCGCCAAGGTCGTAAAGCATCCTGATAATGTCGTCGCGGCCGAGGTTCGCTGCGTAACTCAGCGGCGGGCCCCAGTTGCCGTTTCGAATTCCGGCGTTCTCGTGTAGCAGCTGTTGGTGTTGGGTAACGAGCGTGCGCACGGTGTCGATGTCGTCGCGCCAGATCGCATCGATCAGATTGCAGGATTGGACCACGCGTTCCCAGTTGGGTGCGCCGTAACTCTGCGCGAGCGCCAACTGTGCTTCCCGAAGAGTTATGTTTTCCGAACGTTGGAGCTCCTCGGCTTCATGCTCGAGTTGTGCCAGACTGGGACGAACAGGGAGTTGGCGAATGGGGGCAGACATACGACATCAGTGTACCGGCTCACATGTTATCCATCGCATCCTGAATTCTGTGAGCGCGCTGGAAGGCGCCTTCGAAATAGACCGGCTCCAGTCCTGTTGCCCAGTACTCAACGGCGGTCCGGTTTGGTTGTGACGTTTCCTGTTCGGTCCGCAACGTGGGTTTGTCCGTGTCGTCGGGTTCGAATTCCAGCCAGCCGATCCACGTACCGTCGGTTCGTTCTTCACCGTACGTGCGAACCGTGTACGTAGTGTCCTCTGGACCGTCTATCACGGTCGAATATTCGCGTAAGAGCTCTGCCATAATCCACCCTCCCAGAATGATCGAAGTCCTCGATTCTAAACCATTCCCGCGTCAGACTCGGCTTTTGCAACGAAAACTCAATCGTTAATTAACGCAGCAAAGCGTGCGAGTGGCAGATTTCCGCCCGAGATGATGCCGACAACTTTCTTGCCGCGCAGTTCGTCGCGGATCTTTATCGCGGCTGCGAGCGAGGCAGCACCTGAGCCTTCCGTGACTTGCTTTGCGTGCTTCGCCAGCAATTTCACCGCATCGTTGATCTCGGCATCGCTCGCCAGGACGAAATCACTGAGCAGCTCCCATAGAATCTTGTTGGTAAGTTCAAACGGAACACGCGTCGCGAGACCTTCGTGTTCCGTGTTCATCGTCGGATAAGGATCGAGATTGCGGTTACGCCAGGCGTGCCACATCGCAGGCGCGCCCTCAGATTGGACCGCAATGACACGCACGTTTGGATTCAACGCATTCGCGACGATGCAATTACTCGCAGCACAACTGCCGCCGCCCGCCGGTGCGATGATCACGTCGACCTCCGGCAGATCTTCAAAGATCTCCAGGCCCATCGTCCCGACTCCCGCAATCAACTTCGTCTCATTCGCGGAGTGGACGTAACGAAAACCTTCTTCGGCCGCCGCCTGTTCGCAAGCCTGGCGCGCTTCGTCGAAGTCGCGACCCTGCAGACGAACTTCGGCGCCGAGTTCGCGCATCGCGCGCAGCTTCGACTCGTTGATGTTTTCAGCAGGAGCGTAAATCACTACGCGGCTGGAGAAGAGACGACCGCCATACCCGATCGACTGGCCGTGATTGCCAGTTGATGCAGAGACGAGTCCACGGCGTCGTTCGTCATCGGTGAGTGTGCCGACCAGATTCACTCCGCCGCGCACTTTGAAAGCACCGACGGGTTGAAGGTTCTCGAGTTTCGCGTAGTAATCGCACTCGAGTAACTCAGAGAGCGCGTGAACGCGGATGAGCGGAGTCTTGGGAAGATACGGCGCGATGAACTCGCGCGCTGCAACGATGTCTTCGAATGTTGGAACTTGCATTGTCATTACTGCAACTTTCCGTTTGAAACAAATCGCCAGCGGTTTGGATTGCGGCAAGTGGCTTTGTAGTTATCGCGTGTGAACTTCGGCATTTGCCCGGGTGCGGAGTCTGCAATGTAAACCGCCGACGCCTGGGCCGAACTACCCGGAAATCCCGAAGCGCACGAGTCTTCAGCGACCACACCAAAATCTTCGATCACTCGCAGTCGTCCGTTTTCAAAACTGAGCAACGCCGCCGATTCGATGAGCGTGCCCTGGCCCGTATAACCATGAGTCATCAATAATTCGTCGATGCCATCGCCGTTGAGATCAGTCTTACGCACGATGTTCTCGTAGAAGTTTGCGTCAAACTCCGCGACCAGTTTCTGCCCTGCAAAGATCGCAACGCGTTTTGTCCCGAAGTTATCAGCGTGCGAAGCGTTACATTCACTCACCGAAATTACGTACAACGTTTGCGACTGTCCGGACGCAGTGAAACTTCCTGTCGCCGACTCGAAGATCGACGGAACGATCTGCCCGGCCTTGCGCGACGCTGCCAGTGGATCGCTGTTGCCGCTAGCATCAAACTGAGTATTGCACTTGTTTTGATCAGTGAGATAGCGCGGAAACACCTTTGATAAAACGTATCGCTGAGTTGCCGCTGGAATCTTTGCAGGGGCAACGTTTCGATCGATTCTGAAGTCCAACAGCACCTGACGATTCTTTTTGGGGGCAGGCTTTTGGGCGAAGGCCAATGACGCTACTACCAAAACAAAGAGAATCGGTTTCATGTCGGGGGTCCTTTCAACCGCAGATTAACGCCGATTAGATTACACAGATTTACGTCTGGCAGTGAAGGGGGCTATTATGCGCGCCATGATTACTAAGCTTGTTGTCGCATTCTTCATGCTTTCGTTAATGGTGATCACTGCTGCCGCCGCAGGCGATGAGTGGTCGCAGTTTCGTGGGCCAAACGGGACCGGCGTCTCTGATACGAAGAACCTGCCGGCCGAGTTTGGTCCAAACAAGAACGTCGTCTGGAAAGCTGAACTTCCTCCGGGGCATTCGTCGCCGGTGCTCACGCGCGATCGGATCTTTGTCACCGCGCATGAGAATTACTCGTTGTTTGTGATCGCTCTCGATCGCAAGACCGGAAAGACCGTGTGGAAAAAGCAGGTGCCTCGCTTGCGCGTTGGCCGGCTGCAAAACGTGAATGGACCAGCATCGCCGACGCCTGTCACTGACGGCACAAACGTCTACGTTTTCTTCCAGGAAGCAGGCATTGTCTCTTTCGACCCGCAGGGTAAAGAGCGTTGGAAAGTGCCGCTTGGACCATTCAACATCTTCTACGGCTTTGGCGCATCGCCGATTCTCGTCGACAACAAAGTGATCCTGCCGGTCGATCAGGACCATCCGGCTTCCTACCTGATCGCAGTAGATAAGGATAGCGGCAAGGTGCTATGGAAGGTCGAGCGCCCGATCGTCATTTCAGGTTATTCGACGCCGACGGTTTATCAACCGAAACAAGGTCCAAAGCAGATCATCATTCCCGAATCGTTCCAGCTCTCGGCGTATTCGGTTGAAGATGGGAAACGTGTGTGGTGGGTGCGCGGACTTGCGTGCGAGATGAAGTCGATCGCGAGTTACGATTCTGAGTATCTCTACATCAACGGCTGGGGCTTTCCTCAGAATCAACCCGGACAACAAGTGCCGACCACCAGTTTCGAAGAAGCACTCGCAACGTATGATCGCGACAAGGACCACGTGATCGCGAAAGATGAAGTCAAGAGCGCAACCACCGCGACTGGAAAGATGCACAAAATACTCGATGCGGCGTTCGAAGCGTTTGACATGAACCGCAACGAGAAGCTCGATACGAAAGATTGGGACGTGTTTCGCGCGATGATGGCGTCAGAGAATGGTCTGCTCGCGATCAAGATGGGCGGCGAAGGCGATCAAACGGACAAAGCCATTCGCTGGCGATATCAAAAGCCAGTGCCGCAGGTTCCTTCCACGCTTCTTTACGGCGGCGTGCTCTACATGATCAACGACAGCGGGATTCTCCTCACGTTCGATCCGGCCACAGGTAACGTGCTCAAGCAGGGGCGTCTGCACGGCGCGATTGATAAGTATTTCGCTTCGCCAGTTGCGGCTGACGACAAAGTTTTCCTGATTGGACAGGCCGGACAGGTGTCGGTGGTTAAAGCCGCCGGCGACTGGCAAGTGCTCGCAGTCAACGAGCTGGACGACGAAGTTTATGCGACGCCCGCGATCGCAGACGGCCGCATTTACATCAGAACGCGCAGCGCCCTCTATGCTTTCGGAAAATAGCGTTTTCTGATCCGTGTTTTTCCGCGTAAATCCGCGGCTATTTTTCTTGCCACAAATCGCAAACGGCGGGTGTTTACCTCATTGAGCACCGCAACCCACTGATTTAGAGCGGAAATCAGTTTGCGAATAACAACCAGGGAAGAACATGAGAAAGTTTGGCAGCATACGTGTGCTGTGCACGCTTGCGTTGCTCGCAGGCGCTTCTGCGTTAAAAGCACAGACACCTACTCCTACGCCCGCGTCCGATCCTGCCATCACCGCTCTAAGCGTGATGGGGGTCGTGTCTGAACTCAAACCCGATACACGCCAGGTAATCGTCACCACTGCCGCTGGAAACGTTGTAACCGTCACACTCAGCGACAAGACCGTGTTCATGCGCATCCCGCCGGGTGAGAAGACCAGGGACAAGTTCATCAAGATCGAGCCGACTGACTTCGGCATGGGCGACAGTGTTTTTGCACGCGGTCGCATGACTGAGGATCGCAAGAGCATGCCCGCGCTCGAGTTTTATGTGATGAGCAAAGGCGACATTGCCGAGAAGCGCGAGCGCGAGCGGAATGAGTGGCGCACGCGCGGCATTGCGGGAACGATCAGCGCGTTGAATGCTGAGACGAAAGAGATCACGGTCGATGCGCGGACGCCGGAAGGACCAAAGCCGATCGTTGTTGCTGCAACTGCTGAGACGAAGTTTCGTCGTTACGCACCGGATTCAGTTCGCTTCAGTGATGCGAAGCCGAGCAGTTTTGCTGAGTTGAAAGCCGGCGATCAGGTGCGTGCACTTGGGACGAAGAGCGCCGATGGTGCGCGGTTTACGCCGGAAGAGATCGTGACGGGTGCGTTTCAGACGATCAGTGGATCGATAACTGAGATCGATGCGGAAAAGAAGGAGATCAAGATCAAGGATCTTCAGAGCCAACAGGTGGTCACGATCGTTGTGAGCAAAGATTCGTCGATGCGGCGGTTGACGCCGGAGATGATCGCCGCGCTTGCGCCTCCGAAAGAGGCGAAGCCGCAGACGCCGGCGAAGGGAAGTGGGGATCTTCAGGAGATGTTTGATCAGCTTCCGGCTGTGGCGCTGGCGGAGTTGAAAGCGGGAGAGTCGATCATTATTTCGAGCACAAAAAGCGCGGATCCTGCACGTGTGACGGCGATTGCGATCGTGAGTGGTGTGGGTCCGTTGCTGCAGAACCAGGCGGGGCGTGCGAGCGCTGTTTCGCTGGGCGCGATGAGCCTCGGCGGGCCATAGGTCATTTAGGTCGAATAGGACCTATAGGACCTATAGGACCTATAGGACTTATAACGGGCAGAGAGGGATTGAGATGAGAAGATTTTTGGGGGCTTTGTGCCTTTTGAGTTTGTGCTGTGCTGTAGCGATGGCGCAGCGCGGGGGTTCGTTGCGCGGGCAGATTAGCGATGAGCTTGGAGCGCTCGTTGTTGGCGCGACTGTCACCGTGATCGCTGCCGACGGCACGCAGAAAAGCACCACTACCAACGCCGAAGGAACCTACACCTTCAGCTCGCTGCCGCCTGGACCATACACGATCCGCGTCGTCTCGCCCGGTTTCACGCCTTACGAAAAGACGGATCTCGCGATCGCCGCGGGACCGCGCACGACTCACGACGTTCGCCTCGTCGTCACGCTCGAAAAGCAGGTGATCACCGTCACCCAGGATGAGGGTATCAACACAGATCCTGCGAACAACGCCGACGCAGTCGTTTTGAAAGGCCAGGATCTGGATGTGCTTCCTGACGATCCCGAAGCGCTTGCATCAGCAGTTCAAGCGATGGCTGGACCATCCGCAGGACCGAACGGTGGCCAGATCTTTATCGACGGTTTCACCGGTGGCCGCATGCCTCCAAAAGAGTCGATCCGCGAAGTTCGTATCAACCAGAACCCATTCAACGCGGAAAACAACTCGATCGGTTTTGGTAACATCGAGATCTTCACAAAGCCCGGCGCGGACAAACTTCGCGGCAGCACCTTCTACAATTTCGGCGACGAGAGTCTGAATTCGCGCAACCCGTTTGCACCGAGCCGCGCGCCGTTTCAAGTGCGGTACTTCGGCGGCAGCCTGAGTGGTCCAATCACCAAGAATAAGTCGTCGTTCTTCTTCGATTTTCAGCGCCGCGTCGTCGACGACAACGCCATCATCAATGCCACCATTTTGAGCCCGTCATTCGCGCCGGTGCCTTTCAATCTCGCGCTACTCGTTCCGAACAAGTTTTATTCATTCAGCCCGAGATTCGATTACCAGTTGAACCAGGCCAACACACTCGTCGTGCGTTACTCCTTCTCGAAGAACAGCGCGGAGAACGTTGGCGCTTCTGATTTCTCTCTGCCCGAGCGTGCCTTCGATCGATCGAACACGACTCAAACCGTGCAGATCACCGAGACTGCGATCATAAGTCCGGCGATGATGAACGAGACGCGCTTTCAGTACATTCGCAATCGCTCGGAGCAGGACGGCAATAACGTCATTCCAACCATCGTCGTGCAGGATGCTTTCATCGCCGGTGGATCAGCAATTGGACTCGCTCACGTCGACGAAGATCGCTGGGAACTGCAAAATTATTCGACATGGACCAAGGGCCGGCACATACTCCGCTTCGGCGTGCGTGCGCGTGGTGTGAATATCACGGACATCTCTCCGCAGAATTTTGGCGGCACGTTCACATTCTCCGGCGGCAACGCACCGCAGCTCGATGCAAACAACCAGATCGTGCTCGATCAAAACGGCCAGCCAGTGCTCGTTCCAATCACAAGCATCGAGCGTTATCGTCGCACCCTCCTGTTCCAGGGCAATCCAAACATGCGCGAGCTCGGTGGCGGCGTGACGCAGTTTTCACTCGCAGGCGGCAATCCCGAAGCTTCAGTTTCGCAAACAGACATCGGCGCGTTTGTTCAGGACGAATGGCGGCTACGTCCAAACCTGACGTTCACGATGGGCCTGCGTTACGAACGACAAACAAACATCAGCAGCAATTACAACTTCGCACCGCGCGTGTTCTTCGCATGGGCGCCGGGTGGAACGAGCGTCGGCGGTGGTCCAGGTGCGCCGTCGAGTTCGTCGCCGAAGATGGTGATTCGCGGTGGCATCGGCGTCTTCTACGATCGCTTTGGCGAACGCGCGACGCTGCTCGCCAATCGTTTCAACGGCGAGAATCAACTCGATTTCCGAGTGTTCGATCCGACGGTGCTGGACCAGTCGACCTTCTCACTCGAAGGTGTCACGAACGTGCCGACAATCGAGACGCTCTCTGCGTTTGCATCACCACAGATCGTGCGTCGCATCGCGCCCGATTTCCAGGCGCCGACGTTTGTGATGACGGCAGTCAACTTCGAACGACAGTTGCCGTCGAAGTTCACAATGTTCCTGGTCGCATTCAACTACCGCGGTAAACATCTGCTGCGCGTGCGCAACATCAACGCGCCCTTGCCCGGAACTTACGATCCTTTGAATCCGGACAGCAGCGTCCGCCCGTTCGGCAACATCGGCGACATCTACTACTATGAGTCGAGCGCGAGGTTTAACGATTATCGTTTCTTCGGCGGCGTGAGACGGCAGATGAGCAAAGGCTTTTCAGTCTTTGCCAACTTCGGCACGGGCACAGGCAAGACTGACACTGACTGCATCTTCGGATCGATCTCCAATTGTTTCCCGTCAGATTCATATGATCTGACGAGCGAGTACTCGCGCGTTTCCTTCATTCCGAGTGCAAACTTTTTCGTCGGCGGCACACTCGTACTTCCGAAACTCAAGGTCAACCTCAATCCGTTCATCGTTTACTCGAGTGGCAGGCCTTTCAACATCGTTACCGGACGCGACACTAACGGCGATGGCGTTTTCACCGAGCGCCCTGCATTTGCAACTGCGCAAACGCTTCCGGAGAACCTCAGACAAACTCGTTTCGGTGATTTCGATCTGAGCCCGGCACCAGGACAGGAACTGATCCCGCGAAACTACGGCGTCGGTCCTAGTTTCTTTTCAGTAAACCTCGGAATCAGTCGTTCGATCATGTTTGGCAACGTTCCCGCACCTGCCGCAGCGCCGCAGCCGGCCGGTGCTGCGCCTGCAGGACAACCAGCGCAAGGCGGTGCCAGACCCGCGGGTGGTCCAAGTCCCGAAAAGCGATACACGCTGACGTTCTCAGTCAACATTCAAAACCTGCTGAACAACACGAATCTGTCGCAGCCGATCGGCAACTTGAGCTCGCCGCGTTTTGGCGAGTCGTTCTCAACTGCCGGAAGTTTTGGCTTTGGTCCAAGTGGAAGTGCGGCGGCCGGTAACCGCCGCATTCAACTCCAGTTACGTTTCGGTTTTTAACCGGGATCGTTACTGGTTCTTAAGTTCAGCAGCCCTGGCGCGGACGCGATCTTCCTGTTCTCTCAGTTCAGGAGTGAGCTCCGCGCCAAACTCTTCAACTTCGAAGATCGGACGGATCTCGATCTCGGCGTCGCTCGGTGAACTTTCCGCGTCAAACGGAACTCTCTTCACCCATTCAACTGCCTCATCAATCGAGTCGACTTTCCAGATCCAGTAACCCGCGACCAGTTCTCTGGTTTCGGCAAATGGCCCATCAGTTACGATTCGATTTCCGCCGGAGAACTTAACTCGTTTAGCCTTCGAACTCGGGTGCAGGCCTTCCCCGTCGAGCATCAGGCCCGCATTCACCAGTTCTTCGTTGAATTTTCCCATCTCAGTAAGCAGTTTCTCGCTCGGCATCACGCCCGCTTCTGAATCCTCGTTCGCCTTAATAATGACCATCACTCGCATCTTCGTATCTCCTCAATTTTCAAATTAGAGCTTATTTATGCCCTTTCACTTACAAGTCGAACGGGCCGCGGCGATATCGACATTCGGTCGAAGAATTTTTTTAGTTCTAACAGTACAATGTGCCAAATGATTGTTCACCTGCTTGACGGCACATACGAACTCTTTCGCCACTTCTACGGAATTCGACGCTTCAAGAAATCCGATCCGCCGTTTGGTGCGGTCGTGGGAGTGTTGAGCACAGTTGCGCAACTGATCGACGACGGCGCGACGCACATCGGTGTGGCGACAGACCACATCATAGAGTCGTTTCGCAACACGCTCTGGCCTGGTTACAAGACAGGCGCTGGGATCGAACACGCGTTGAAGGCGCAGTTTATTCCGCTCGAAGAATCGTTGCTGGCGATGGGCGTCGTGGTGTGGCCCATGGTGGAACTCGAGGCCGACGACGCGCTCGCGTCAGCTGCTTATCTCGCTGCGCAGGATGAGCGAGTTGAGAAAGTGTGCATCTGGACGCCCGACAAGGATCTGGCGCAATGCGTCGTCGATGAGCGTGTGGTACAAGTTGATCGTCGTGGAAATGCGATACGCGGCGCGGAAGCTGTGCGCGCAAAGTTTGGTGTACCGCCGAAATTCATTCCCGATTACCTGGCGCTGGTTGGCGACTCGGCAGACGGGTTTCCCGGGATTTCAGGTTTTGGACCAAAGACCGCCGCGCAGACGATCAATCGGTATGGTCCAATCGAAGACTTTGGTCCGGAAGTGCTGAACGAAGAGAACCGGGTGAAGGCGTTGTTGTTCAAAGAGCTTGCGGTGCTGCGTACCGACGCGCCGCTTTTCGAAGATGTTGACGAGCTTCGCTGGCGTGGCGCCAGGCCTGAATTTGAAGAAGTGGCAGAGAAGATCGATGGTGCGCGGTTGTTGGCGCGAGTGCGCAAACTCGAAATGAGGTTGATCAATACGGAATGACTGACGCCTCTTTGGAGTGCCCACACTTCAAGAAGTATCAGAAATCTTAAGCGATGTCGAAGCCAGCACCTGCAACTGTAACGCCTGCACCTGAACCATCTCAGGCTGCGCCTAAACGGCGCTTCGATCGCTCGATTGTCGAGGGTCCACTGCGGCCCGCGGTTTGGAAGATCGCGTGGCCGACGATGCTGACGAACGTTATCGGCGGATTGCAGGGCATGGTGGACCATGCACTCGTTGGCCATCTCGTCGGCTACAAAGGCAACGCGGCGATCGGCGTAAGCTGGCAGATCTTTCTCATCGTTATCGTTTTCATCTCCTCACTCTTCACGGGTATGAGCGTGCTCGTCGCGCGTTTCGCCGGCGCGGGCGATGAAGAACGAGTCAACCGCACGGTTTACCAGGCGTTTTTAACTGCGATCTTCATCTCGCTCGGAATCATGGCGCCGATCGGTTACTTCGTCTCACCGGCGCTGCTCAGTCTCGTCAATGCTGCTCCCGACGTCCAAGCCGAAGCTTTACCGTTTATCCGCATCATGTTTGTTTTCAGTCTCGGCATGATGATCTTCTTCATGCTGAGCGGCGCTTTGCGTTCCGCGGGCGACGCGCGTACGCCGATGACGCTCGGCATTACGATGACGGTGCTCAATCTCCTCCTGAACATTCTGCTGATCAGAGGTCTTGGTCCAATTCCGGCATTTGGCACGATGGGCTCGGCAATGGGAACCTGCATCGCCTCCGGATTGGTTGCCGTTTACTCACTCGTGCAACTGTGGCGTGGTGCGTGGGTCATCGCGATTCCGCGTGGCGGCGGCTTTGGTCCAGACTGGTCGATCATCAAGTCGATCTTCAAGTTTGGCTTGCCGACCGGATTTCAGGGAATCGCGATGAACATCGGCGGCGTGTTCATGCTTGCGTTCATCGGTTCGCTCGCGCAGAGCGCGGCTGCACAAGCTGCTTTCGCCGTGTCGTACACCGAACTGTTTTCACTTATCACGTGGACGGCAGTCGGACTGATGGGTGCGGCTGCGGCCGTGGCCGGTCAAAACCTTGGCGCGGGCAAACCCGATCGCGCCGAGGCTGCGGTACACGTTGCGGCGCGCTTCGGCTTCGCAGGCGCCGCTTTCATCGGATTGATCTTTCTTTTCTTCCCGCGACAACTGCTCGCGATCTTCGGAATGGACGAGCCCGCGGTCGTTGAGATTGGAGTGCAGTTGCTGCGCGTGTTGAGTGTTTCAGGTTTGCTGATCGCAGTCGCGCTGACTTACACGGGCGGATTGCAAGGCACCGGAGATACACGCAGCCCGATGTACATTTCGATCATCTCGCAAATCATTGTCCCACTCGGAACATGCTTCGTGATCCAACAGACGAGCACACTCGATCCGATCGATATCTGGCTGGCAATCCTCGCGGGTCACGCAACTCGTTGCGTTTTAAGTGTGATTCGTTTCAGGCAAGGGAAGTGGCGCACGATCACTGTTGAGTGATCTGCGTTCACCTGCGGAAATCCGCGGCTTACTTCTTTCCACCAAGACTCTTCTTGAGTATCTGGACCAGATCCACAACCTTGTGATCCGCGTCCATCTCTTCATCAACCTTCACGATGGCGCCGCGCTTATTCTGTTTCCGCTTCACTAACTTCAACAGCGACTCAGTTTGCTTGTCCTCAAACTTTTCCGGCGAAAACTTCTTCTTCGACTTGTTCGCGATGAGCTTCTCAAACTTGCTCACCGTCGCCTTCGGCGGCTCTTCCTTTTCGGGCAGACCGATATCAGAAGGCGAACGCAACTCGTCTTCGAATCGCATCGTCTCTGCTCGCAGTATCCCTTTCTCGGAAAAGATCGCGACGAGATATTCCTTGCCGCGCATGACGAACGTCGCAACACCGGCAAGATCGTTCTTCTCCATCGTTTCCGCGAGCAGCTTGTACGCTTTCTGTGAACCAGCCGCCGGCGTCAGAAAATACCCGCGCTCGAAATAGAGCGGCGGAATCGATTCAGCCGGCACAAACTGCTTCAGATCGATGTCTCGCGTCTTTTCCGGTGCGAGTCGATCGAGCTCCTCGTCGGTCACTGTTACGAACTTGTCTTTAGTGATCTCAAAGCCGCGCACCACTTCATCCGCATCGAGATCCTTTCCAGTGTCTTCCGCGTAATACCTGCGCGAAAGCGGCTGGCCGTCTGGTCCAAGCATGCGCAGCGATGTCCGCGTGGACTTCGTCGCCGGAAACAAACTCACAGGCACACTCACGAGTCCGAACGTCAGCGTTCCAGACCAAAATGGTCTCGCCCCTGCGTTCTCCTCTTCGGGCTCTGGCCGTGTTTTGCGTGCGGTCCTGCTAGGCAGCGCGCTTCTCCTTTCTTCTCAGCGACTGAATACTCTTCGCAAGAATGTTGTCGAGAGATCCGGTTTGCTTCTTCGCCCTGACTGCGCGCAACTTCGGCGCGCGGCCTTTAGCTTTCTTCTCGATGAACTCCATCACGCGTTCACGATACTCATCCTTGTAATCCGCAGCGTTGAAGTCGCCTTTCAACATTTCGACGAGTTGCGTCGCCATCGCGAGCTCTTTCTGCGTCGGTGCGGCGCCTGCCGGCTTTGTAAGATCGTCGGCCAGGATGACTTCATTCGCGTCGCGCAAAGTGAAGAGCAGAAGATAATCGTCAACCGGGCGCAGCGTGCCCGCGTAATACTTGTTGCGCATCACCCAGTGTGCGATGCCTTCGCTCTCTTTTTTCTTCATCGCCTCGACGAGTGCGAAATAGTTTTTCTCGTCGCCGTCTGGACCAGCATAGTAAGGTCGCTCATACCACTGCTGGCTGATCGTATTTTGAGGAACAAACTCGACGACTTCAATGTCGCGCGAGGGCGGCGGTTGGAGTTTTTCAAGTTCCTGTTCTGTCAGTATCACATATCGTCCTGGTTCGATCTCGTAACCTTTTTGAATCTCTTCCTTCGGAACTTCTTCACCTGAGTCGGGATCGATCATGTGTTGTTTGACACGGTGCTTGCGACGTTCGTCGAGAACGTGAAAACGCACAGTGCGATCCTGGACCGCAGAATAGAGTTTGACGGGCACGCGTGTGGTGCCGAGTTTTAACTGACCTTTCCAGATTGCTCGGGCTGCCATAAAACTTCTCTTTCGTTAGGGGGAGACGTTACGGGGAGATCACTCAGAACAGCAGGAGGAGCAGACGAGTTCGTGGACTTCCGTTTCCTGTACGCATACTGAACAGACGTTACTGTCGCATTCGAAACAGTAAGAGCCCGTTTGATATGCGTACGCCTGGTGACAGCTCGAACAGATTTCGGTGCCACCTTCATACCACCACCAGGGAGCAGTCGATGCGGCTTTGGCTTCTTTATCTTTCAAGTAGTGGGAGCTCCTACTCGAGTTCAATGCCGCGATGGATCGCGATGCCTTTCGCCTTCATTACTACGTCGTCGTCGATAGTCTCGGCGCCGCTAATCATCGCCTCGACCTGTTCGACCGTTCTGCCAAGCGCGATAGCGAGATTATGGTTGTCGGCGTCAAAACCCTGATCGCGCAACTTCTGGAGCATCGCCTGCGCCTGTTGTTGGTCGGTGCCTCTGTCGTCAACTTGCTGGTCAAGCATCACACAGACTCCTGTCCTCTGTTCTGTTCTAGATCACAAAATCAGCTTCGCCAAAGACCAGCGCAACTAAGATGCCATAAAAATTTTCGTTCCGCATCAACTACGATTTCGCCGCGGATTAACACGGGTTTTGTGGCTATTCACTCGGCCGGGGCGGGTCATGTCAATCCTAATAATCGTGTCAATCCTGTGAAGCATGCCTTTCGAGTTGGGCGTTTTACAGGATTCATAGGAGATGGACATGATTTACATGATGGACTGTAAGTCCCACGAATATATGCCTATGACACATAAAGTGGTGAGTGAATATCTAATCTTGAAGATAATGTATTCTCAAAATCCGGATCATGGTGTAAGATTGGCGTCCTCCCGCGTAACTACTCCCTTAGCAGTGAAATATTGAGTTAAGAGTGCGGTTCCCCCCGACTTGTCGCTCGATGCACTATCACTTCGAGCTATAGCCGTCCGCCAATCCTCATCGGTTATGCGCCAAGTTGTGTACGAACGCCAGCACAGGGAAAAAAGTCACGCCCTCGATCTCGTGAAGGATGCAGTTGTCGCCCTCGACCCGCACGGACATATCACCTATCTCAATCGTGCCGCTGAAAATTTTTACGGTTGGACCTCAGCCGAACTGGTGGGCCAGCTCGCTCGCACAACTCTCTTCGGCGATAGCAAACCTGTGTTCGATAACGCCTGGCGCACTGTGCGAAAGAACGGCGAATGGCACGGCGAATTTGCGCAACACACAAAGACCGGCGACGAACGTGTGATGGAAGCGCGCTGGTCCGCGGTCCACGACCAGTACACGTCACGACTCACCTCCGTGCTCATAGCTGCGACTGAGATTTCCAACGTGAACATGACCACGGCCAATCTTGCTCACGAAATCAGGAATCCGCTCGCCGGCATAAAAGGAGTTGCAGACACTTTTTTGCAGCGACGCCAACTGACGCGCGAGGAAAGAGAATGGATGGAAGCAGTGCGTCATGGAGTGATGAAGATCGATGCACGCATGCGAGAGTTGCTCA
>DASTQB010000323.1:0-5379 GCA_035761985.1 Pyrinomonadaceae bacterium | reverse complement strand
ACCTCAATCGATATGTACACAACTGTGTAGAGAAATTTCTGGAATAACTATACACGTTCGTGTATACTCACGGAATCGGGGATTGGAGGCTTGAATGGCAGGACAAATAATCAAACGCAGTGAAAAGACTTGGGTTGTTCGGATATTTCAAGGAGGCGATGAGAACGGAAAGCGCAGATACGTCAACAAGACAATCCACGGCACAAAGAAGAATGCAGAGAAGTATTTGACCGCTAAGCTTCGAGATAGAGATCTCGGCATCAATATCGAACCTGCATCCGAATCGCTCGACAAGTATTTGGAAAAGTGGCTTCAAGGTGTGGTTCGCTCGCGGGTGAGGGAAGCGACGTTTGATGATTACAAATACCTTCTTGACAGATACGTGAGTCCAATGCTCGGCGCTATCAAACTGTGCGATATTCGCTCAATCGACATTCAAAAGATTTACGCGGACATGCTGGACGAAAAGGAACTATCAGCGAGAACCGTGCGAATGACTCATGCCGTGCTTTCCTCCGCCATGAAACAAGCAGTTCGATGGCACATGCTACCGCGAAATCCTTGTGAGTTTGTTGATCTGCGCGTTTAGCGCGTAAAGAGATGCAAGCATTCTCTCCAAACGAAGCAAGCCGTTTTCTTGAGGCTGCAAAGGCATAGAGGTTAGGAATTGTGCTTTCGTTCGCAGTGGCTACGGGTATGCGGCCCGAAGAATATCTGGCGTTGAAATGGTCGGACCTGGACTTGCAAATGGGAAATGCCACTGTGCGCCGCACGCTCATCTGGCGTAAGGGCGGAGGCTGGTATTTCGGTGAGCCTAAGACTTCGCGCAGTCGGCGAACGATACCTATACCCAAGTCCCTTGTGGGTGAACTCGCGGATCATCGACGGAAACAGGCCGAAAGCCGATTGAAGAAAGGCGCGGATTACCAAAACAATGATCTGGTATTTGCGGCAAGCGAGGGTACGCCGATCCTTCTTCGGAATCTTGTACGCCGACACTTTCAGCCAGTTCTTATTCGCGCAAAGCTTCCCCCACCTTCAGGCTTTACGATCTGAGACATTCCTGCGCGACTCTTTTGGTGTCCGCTGGTGAAAATCCAAAAGTCGTTTCTGAACGCTTAGGACCCGCGAGCATCGTTTTGACCCTCGACACTTACTCTCACGTCCTGCCGTCGATGCAGCAAGCGGCTACAGAGAAGCTAGAGCAGATTCTTTACGGTTGAAAATAACTACAGTTTTTTCCGCTGGCACACTATAGGCACACAAAAATCAAAAGGCGGTCACTTGGCCGCCTTTACCATTGCGCTAAAGTATTGTACGAGTTTAGATTACGTGGAGCCGGCTGCCGGAATTGAACCGGCGACCTTCTAATTACGAATCAGACGCTCTACCAACTGAGCTAAGCCGGCTGACGAAGGGCTACTGCACTATACGAACGCCGTTTTTTAGTGTCAAGTTCAACAACATTCGAACCAGCAGGAGGGATCATGCCGAAGGATGCAACCAAGAATGTCGACCGTTACAAGATTAGAGGCGGGCAACTGAACGAGTTTGATTTCACTAAGAACCAGGAACAGTTTGCCGAACAGGGAACCGAGAAAGCCACCAAGGGCCCCAAAGCCAAAAAGTCGGGCAAGGGCGCTAAAGGTGCAGGTGCAAAGAAGCGTGGTAAGAAGTAACAGCAGTATGTTCCATCCACTGTCGCTTTCGCGGCTCCTACTCGTCCTATTATTAATAACGGGCGGCGCGCACACAGTCGCCGCCCAAACGAGCGCTGCCTTACCCAGGAAACTCCCGTCCGCCGACAAGATCGTCGACAACTATCTCAAGGCCATCGGCGGCAAGAAGAAAGCCGCCGCGCTCAAGGATGCGACTTACGAGTGGGTGGTCCAACTCAACGATCAGCCAATCGGCACCGCACGCACCCAAAGAAAAACTCCCAACGCCGAACGCTGGGAACTCACGTTTGGCAACGGCCAGATCGTCTCCGCAACCAACGCGCGTTCGGCATGGGAAATCGGTCTCGATAAGCGGCTACGAACGCTCACTGGTCCAGAAAGTGCCGCGGCCAAACTCCGCGCTTCACTCGACTCATCACACCTCGTCAATTTCAAAAAAGCCAACGTACTCGCACGCGTAGTCTCGCTCGGCGATCTCGCTTCAGAGCCTGCTTACATTGTCGAGTTTTCAACCCGGAACGGCGCGCGCTTTCATTATTACTTCAGCACCAAGACCTCGCTCATCACGAAGATCACCGGCGACGTCAGAAACACGCGCGTCGTCTTTGACGATTACAAACCAACGCAAGGGATCCAGGAGCCACATCGCATTCGCCTGAACGTCGACGGCTCCGGTGAACTCACGCTTCTCCTGCAAAGCGTCAAGTACGACACCGGCATCGAAGATCGAATCTTCGATCCACCTGCCGCGACAGAAACACTCGACGTCGCCGCACTGCTTCGAGAAGTCACCAGGAACCAGGACGAGATCGAGAAACGTGTTGCTGAGTATGCCTTCACACAGAAGGAGACCGATCGCGAGATCAACAGCAAAGGCGAACTGAAGAAAGAGACAACGAAAGTCTACGAAATCTATCCGCTGCCGAACCGCGAACCAGTGCAAAGGCTGATCAGCGAGAACGGCATCCCTCTCTCGCCGGAAAGAGCAGCGAAGGAAGATCGTCGCGTGCAGGAGGAGTTTGAAAAAGCCGAGCGCGACAAGGAAAAGGACGAAAAGAAAGTTGCGCGACGCCGCGCGGAGCGTGAAAAGAAAGAGAGCGAAGGCACCGAGATCTCGCCTTTTCTGAAAGCGTGCGAGTTTGTTTCACCACGTCGCGAGAATTTGTCAGGCCGCGAGGCGATCGTTTTCGACTTCCGCCCACGTCCCGGGTTTCGCCCGCAGAATCGTATAGAGAGTTTGATCGCAAAGCTGATCGGCGTGATCTGGATCGATCCGGTAGACAAGCAGGTGATCAGGTTGGAAGCGCGACTCGCCGAAGGATTTAAGATGGCGGGCGGGTTGCTCGTTTCGCTCAAGCCCGGAGCAGCGCTGGTGATGGAGCAGACGCGCATGGAACAGGGCGTTTGGCTGCCACGCTTCGCGCAAATCAACCTGTCGGTGAAGGTGCTGTTGTTTGCCGGCGGCGATTTCAACAAGACTATCGAGTGGAGTGATTACAAGCATTTTTCGGGCGACGTGAAGGACTATAAGATCGACACGCCGGGGGCCAAACCGTAGCCACGGATCAGACGGATTAAGAACGGATTTAAAAATGAGGGAAGTAAAAATTATTGGTGGAGGGTTGGCGGGAGTTGAGGCGGCGTGGCAGGCCGCACGGCTGGGCGTGGACGTCAGGCTTTATGAGATGCGGCCGGTGAAGCAAACTCCGGCGCATCGAACGGACAATCTTGCAGAGATAGTTTGTTCGAATTCGCTTAAGTCGGATGAACCGGGAACCGCGTCCTATTTATTAAAGGAGGAACTCCGCCAGGGTGGTTCGCTCGTGATGGCTGCGGCCGCGGAAACACGCGTGCCCGCGGGCGCTGCACTTGCAGTCGATCGAGAAAAGTTTGCGCAACTGATCACCAGGCGGATCGAGAGTGAACCGCGCATTCGTTTGATCCGCGAAGAAGTCACCACGATTCCCGACAACGAGATCACGATCGTCGCGACGGGTCCGCTGTCTTCCGATGCGCTCACTGCGGAAATCATGAAGCTCACCGGCAACGATCAGATGTACTTCTACGACGCCATCGCTCCGATCGTCGCCGCCGACTCCGTCGACACTTCAATCGCCTTTCGCGCCGCTCGTTACGACAAAGGTGGCGACGACTATCTCAACTGCCCATTCGACCAGGAACAGTACGCGCGGTTCTATTCGGAGTTGCTCGATGCCAAGAGCGTTCCGCTGCAACGTTTCGAAGAGACGCGCTGGTTTGAAGCGTGTCTGCCGATCGAAGAACTGGCGCGTCGAGGTGTCGACACGCTTCGTTTCGGCCCGATGAAACCTGTCGGTTTGCGCGATCCGCTAACCGGTCGTGAGCCTTACGCCGCCGTCCAGTTGCGGCAGGAAAATTTAATGGCCGACGCATACAGCCTGGTGGGCTTCCAGAATCATCTACGCTACGGCGAACAAGCACGCGTGTTGCGACTCATCCCGGGATTACAAAACGCCGAGTTTTTGCAGTTTGGACAGATCCATCGCAACACTTACATCTGTTCACCGCGCGTGCTGCACGCAACGATGCAGATGCGCGAACGTGCTAACCTGTTTTTTGCCGGACAGATCACGGGTGTCGAGGGTTACGTCGAGTCATTGGCAATGGGCTGGCTCGCGGGTGTGAACGCCGCGCGGCTCGCTGCCGGTGAGGAGTTGCTCGAGGCTCCCACTCGGAGCGCAACCGGTGCGCTGGCGCATTACGTTTCACACGCAGACGCGAAAAACTTTCAACCGGTAAACATCACTTTCGCGCTTTTGCCTCCTCTTCCAGAACCGGCGAAGCGAAACGTGCGTAAGAAGCGAGAACGCAGGCAGGCGCAAGTCGATTTGGCCTTAAAAGAATGGGCAGAGTGGCTCGATCAAAATCACACAAAACGAGAAACGGCGCACGCCAGCTAAGCCGCGCGTGGTTGCTGATCGTCGCTGCGGGCTTCTGCCTTTGCCTCGTCGTGCCTGTGTTGAGCCAGTCAGGCAGGCGACAGGAGCCGAAAAAAGGTAAACCGGTCGGCGGGCCGATCGCCGATCCGAACAGACCCGGAAGTCCAAGTTCACCCAACCACTCGACGAAGAAGTCGAATGATGAAATCGATGCTGACGACATCGTTCGCATTAGTTCAAACCTCGTTCCCATTCCGGTTTCTGTCGTCGACAAGCGTGGCAACGCGATCGTGAATTTGAAGCTCGACGACTTTGAGCTTCGTGTTGACGGCGAGATACGTCCGCTCAGCGACCTGACGCGCTCGGAAACGTCAGTTCGCATGGCGATGCTCTTCGACAACAGCGGCAGTCTTGACGCCGCGCGCGATTTTGAGAAGCAAGCGGCGATACGTTTCTTCCGCAAGGTGCTGCGGCCTAAAGATGAGGCTGCAATCTATTCAATCGAGACTGACAGTTACCTCGCCCAACCTCTCACGCACGACATCGTTCGTCTCGAGTACACGATTTCGATGTTTGGCAAACCGCAGGGCGGTACTTCGCTTTTCGACGCGATTGTCGAAGCTGCCACTTACCTGCGGCCGTACTCTGGACGAAGAGTGCTCGTTATCGTTTCAGACGGAATCGAAACCACGAGCCGGATCACCGACTTCGATCAGGTGGTGCAACACGTGCTCGCCGACGATTGCCAGATCTACGTGGTCCAAACCGGACTCTACGAGGGA
>DASTQB010000322.1:0-8630 GCA_035761985.1 Pyrinomonadaceae bacterium | reverse complement strand
TCCTCACATCACCAACGAAATCAAAGACGCGGTTCGCAAGGTCGCCGACAACGACAAACCCGATGTGATCATCGTGGAGATCGGCGGCACGGTTGGCGACATCGAATCGCTGCCGTTTCTCGAAGCGATTCGCCAGATGGGAAACGAAGAAGGCGCAGGCCAGGCGCTGTTCATTCACGTCACGCTCGTGCCGTACATCGCCGCCGCCGGTGAACTGAAAACAAAACCGACGCAACACTCGGTTCGCGATCTGCGCGAGATCGGTATCGCCCCTGACATTCTTTTGTGCCGGTCGGAAAAGCCACTGTCTCGTGATCTGCGCGCGAAGATCGCGCTGTTCTGTAACGTGAAAGAGTCGGCGGTGATCAGTGCGCAGGATGTCGACACGATTTACGAAGTTCCACTCGCGTTTCACGAACAGGGACTCGACGATTTGATCGTTTCGCAACTAGGTCTTTACTCGCAGGCGCCGCAGGCTGACCTTGCCGAGTGGCGCAACCTCGTTGCGACTATTCGCGAGCCTTCCGGCGGTGAAGCGTCGATCGCGATCGTGGGCAAGTACGTCGAGCTCGAAGATTCGTACAAGTCGTTGCGCGAAGCGCTCACGCACGGCGGCGTCGCAAACAATGTGCGCGTCAACGTGAAGTGGATCGAGTCAGACGAGTTGATGGACGATGCTTTCGAAGATCGTCTTCGCGACTTTGACGCGATCTTAGTGCCGGGCGGATTCGGCAAGCGTGGTGTCGCGGGAATGATTCGCGCGATCTCTTACGCGCGCAAAACGCGTACGCCGTTCTTCGGAATTTGCCTCGGGATGCAGACGGCATGTATCGAGTATGCGCGCCACGTCTGTGAACTGAAGGACGCTGACTCAACCGAGTTTGACCTCGAAACGCCGCATCCGGTGATCTTCAAGTTGCGAGATCTGGTTGGTGTTGAAGAGCTGGGCGGAACGATGCGACTCGGTGCATGGCCGTGCCGGCTTGCGCCTGGTTCACTCGTCCGCGAGGTTTACGGCGGCGTCGATGAAATCAGCGAACGGCATCGTCATCGTTACGAATTCAATCCGGAGTTTCGGCCGAAGCTGGAACAGGAAGGACTGGTGTTCAGCGGTGTCTCGCCCGACGGCAAGTTTGTCGAGATGATTGAACTCTCGCGCGACGTGCATCCGTGGTTCATCGGTTGCCAGTTTCATCCTGAATACAAGTCGCAGCCCCTCAATGCTCACCCGCTTTTTGCGGCATTTGTCCGGGCGGCTCACGAAAATCGTTTGCACTCCGAGACCTCGATGGAGAAGAATGGAGAGGTCGATCTGGTAACAGGATTTGCAAGATAGAAACAGGATTGTCCTGCAAACCGTGAAAATCGTGTAAATCCTGTCAAGCCTATCCCTCATCATGCAACTCGTTGGACTGACGCTGGACGATAAGTACCAAATCGAGGAACGTCTCGGTTCGGGTGGCATGGGCGAGGTCTATCGCGCGCGACACTTGCAGATGGATCGTCCAGTCGCCATAAAAGTTCTGCGCCAGCAGTTGGTCCAGGATGAAGCCGCGCGCGTGCGTTTTCAGATCGAAGCGCGTACGGCGGTGCTGTTGCGACATCCAAACGCGTTGAAGGTGACTGACTTCGGACAAACTCCCGAAGGTTTCGTTTACATCGTGATGGAACTGCTCGAAGGACGCACGCTTCGAGAGATCCTCAGTCGCGAAGGTCCAATCGAAACCGCGCGCGCGATCTCGATCGCGTTGCAGGCGTCAGACGCGGTTGCGGCTGCACATGAAGCGGGAATCATTCACCGCGATCTGAAGCCGTCGAATATTCTTGTCACGCAGTCAGCCGATCAACCTGCGGCAGTGAAAGTTCTCGACTTTGGTATCGCGAAGCTCGCCACGAATCAGCTTGACGATGATGAAGACGTAGCGAACCTGGCCCAGCGCAGTTCTGTGATTGGAACGCCGCGTTACATGGCGCCGGAACAGTCGAACGGTGCTGAGCTGACGGCGGCTGCGGATGTTTACAGCCTGGGTGTGATTCTTTATGAGATGTTGACGGGCATGGCGCCTTTCAGCGGAGCGACGCCGGCTGAGATCGCGCAAAAGCACACGAACGACGCACCGCATCCGCCGCGAGAGATCGTCGCTGCGATTCCGGAAGACATTCAGCGCGTGGTGTTGCACGCGCTGGAGAAGCAGCCCGCGGACCGGCCTGCTGATGCCGGTGAGTTTCGACGCGAACTACTCGATACTGCGGAACGGCTTGGGCTCGAACATCACGCGGTCGAGAGTGCGCCTGACATGGAAGTGTTGCGCGATGCGGGTGTTGAATCGCCGTCGGGTCGGTTGGTTGTCGATCTTTCGCGGTTGCGTGAGAAGCGCGCGCAGAGCTCGGGATCGAACGAGATCAAGATGCTGGGAACAAAGCCCGCGAAAGCGGATGAAGACCCGGAAAAACCGTCTAAGCCCAGTTCATTTCTCGACAAGGTCAAGCGTATACTCGGCACTTGATGACTAAATCTTTTTCCGTCGGCAAAGCGACTTTCGGAGACGGCCGGCTGACCATTATCGCCGGTCCCTGTGTGGTCGAAACGCCGGAGCACGCGATGATGATGGCGCGCGAGTGCCGCGATCGCGCAGCCCGCGCAGGTCTCGACTTCGTTTTCAAAGCATCATTTGATAAAGCAAACCGTTCGTCGATCAAGAGCTTCCGCGGCCACGGAATGGAAGCCGGACTCGAAGTGTTGCAACACGTCAGGAACGAGCTCGACGTTCCGGTTTTGACGGACGTGCACGACGTCTCCCAGGTCGAGCCTGTGGCTGAAATCGTCGACGTGCTGCAGATCCCCGCCTTCCTGTCGCGGCAGACGGATTTGATTGTTGCTGCCGCGAGATCCGGTAAGGCGGTGAACGTGAAGAAAGGTCAGTTCCTGGCGCCGCACGACGCGCGAAATATCGTAGACAAAGCACGTGAAGCCGGTTGTGAAAAGTTGTTGCTGACGGAACGTGGAGCGAGTTTTGGTTACAACAATCTCGTGGTCGACATGCGCTCGTTTCCGATCATGCGCGAGTTTGGCGTGCCCGTGGTGTTTGACGTGACCCACTCGTTGCAACTGCCCGGCGGTCTTGGTCATGCAACTGGCGGGCAATCGGAATACATCGAACCGCTTGCGCGTGCCGGCGTTGCGTGTGGAGTGGATGCGGTTTTCATGGAAGTGCACGATTGCCCGGAGAAGGCGCTCTCAGACGGGCCGAATGCGTTGCCGCTGAATCGTCTCGAACCGCTCCTGTTCATGCTGCGCGATATTCACGATCTGGTCTCGCGAGCTTCTTAGATGAATTTATAGGTCTTATATGTCCTATAGGTCCTATAGGTCCTATCGACTGCTAAATTTTCATGAGAATACTTCTTATTTTGACGCTTACCCTGTGTCTTCTCACGCAGGTCAGCGCACAAGCAACTGCCACCGTCATCTGGCAAGTCACCCTCTTCGACATCAACGCAAACGTTCAGCAAACCGAACGTGCATTGAATGCCGTCGCGACGATTAATGCGACGAATGTCGGAAGTGGTCCAGGTCGCACACTCACCGTTCGGCTTAATTCAAAAGCGAGCGTTAAGTCCGTAACTGTCGGCGGTGCAACTGCAAATTTCAGGCAAACTCAGGAGCCGAAGGCAGAGCTACAGCGAGTAGAGATCTCGTTGCCTGCGCCCGTCTCGCCGAATGGCACCGTGAGTGCGGCCGTGACGTATGTTCTACCAGTAGAGAGTAATACCGGACTTACTGCTATCAGTCCGATAGGCACGCAGTTTCTGCCACTTGCGTTCTGGTATCCAATGCCGAACACGCTGATTTCAGCGCGTGGGATCGATACCGCGCCGTTCCGTTTGAGCATCAATCTTCCAAACGTGATCTCATCCGGCGTGGAGAAAGCTGGACCATCGGGTGTTTCGTTTGAGCAGCCGTTGTACGGGCAGCCGTTTTTTGTTCAGGGCGACTGGGAAAAACTCGAAGGCGCCGCAGACGCCAAAGGCATCGTCATCCTCCTCGAGAAGGGAGCAGGCGCAGAGGAGCGCAAACGAGCTGAGGCGCTGATGGCATTTGCCGGAGCCGCACGCGCGTTTTACGCAGCGTCACTTGGACCAGCTCCTGACGTACCGGTGCGCCTCGTTTCGGTCCGACGCGGTGCGGGTTTCAGCGACGGCGGCACAGTGCTCATCGATGCTGACACCTTGCGCATACCGAAGATCGATGCCGCCACGGCGTTGTCTGTGTCGGAAACAGTCGCCAGACTGTGGCTGGGCGGACAGGCGCCAATTCGTGGCGAAGGTGGCGGAGTTTTGCGCGAAGGTCTCGTGCGTTTTCTCGCGACGGAGTTTCTCGAGAAACAGTTTGGACCAGACGCAGTGAAGTCGGAGCTGTATCGCCAGCGACTTGCTTACGCGACAGTTGCACAGCGCGATGGTCCACTCGCGCGCATGAGCCAGGCCGACAGCATGTACTACGCTTCTGTTCCGAATCGAGGTGCGATGTTCTGGCGTCTGGTCGAGCGTCGTCTCGGTACTGAACCGCTGCTGACTTTGTTGCGCACGTCGGTGCAGGCTGCAAAGACCGAGGGGAATGGACTGACGCTCGCTGGCGTTCGCGAAGCGCTCGTCGCCCGAGGAGGCGACAGCATCAAGGCGTTGTTGGGCCAGCAGCTCGACGAGATCATCGATACGGATCTGATGGTCGGCTTGCCGCAGCAGCGTGGCGCCGATTGGGTTTCAGCGCTTCGCAATCTCGGTTCGATCGATGTGACGGTTAGTGTGGCCGCAACGACGGATCGCGGAGAGCAAGTGCTATCGGAAGCGACTGTGCCCGCAAAGAATTTTGGTGAAGTTGTTTTCAAAACTCCGGCGAAGATCGTTCGCGTCGAAGTGGATCCTGACAAGCTCTACCCGCAGCTCGACTACGGCAACGATGCGGTTCCGCGTAGCAAGGATCTTTCCTCCGCGTTGAATGAAGCGTCGTTGCAGTTGGGCGCTCAGGATTTTCCGAAGGCTGAAGCCACGGCGCGCGCGATGCTGGCAAGCGCGCCGCGTTTTCAGGAAGCGCAGATCATTCTCGCGCGTGCCTTGCTGGGCCAGAACAGAACCGACGAAGCCGAAAAACTGTTTCGCGCCGCGCTACAGGAACCACTTCCGTTTGCGGCGACGCTTGCCTGGGCCAACATCGGTCTGGGCGAGATTGCGATGAAGCGGAACCAGGCAGCCGAAGCGGCGAAGCATTTCAACGATGCGGTGATCGCGAGTCGTGATTATCCGTCGTCACTGGCCGCACGCGCCGCACGCATTCGCGCCGAAGCTGCGGCGAACACAGCGCCGCCGGTTGATCCGGCTGCGCAAGCTTTCGTCACTCAACTTTCGCAGGCTGTGGTGAGCAACAAGAAAGCTGAGTTGGAATCGCGGATCGTTTCCGGCGAACTCGTGAGGTTTATCAACGCGAGCATTGGCACCGAGACGTGGGAGACGAAGGTGCTCCGCACCGAGCAGCTCAATGCGAATCTGATCGCCGCGGATGTGCAGATTCGTGCAAATAAACTTGGAACCGTCGGTTCGGGCACGGCTGTTTTGATGCTCGCTCGAACGCCGTCCGGACTGAAACTCTCGGGCATCGAGCTCTTCGAAGTGAGATGACGTCTTCAGAGATCGAACAACGTGCAGCGCGTGTGAAACTGCTGTTGATGGATTGTGACGGCGTGCTCACCGACGGCCGTATCTGGCTGCTCGAGAGCGGCGAAGATCAAAAAGCGTTTCACACGCGTGACGGACTCGGGATCGAGTTGTTGCATCGGGCGGGCTTGCGGTCGGGCATAATTTCCGGACGCACGTCGACCGCGGTGGAGCGACGCGCTCGCGGGCTTGGCATGTCGTTCATCTGCCAGGGCTGTGCTGACAAACAGCAGGCTTTCACCGAAACGTTGACCCAGGCGGAATTAACGAACGCAGAAGTTGCCTTCGTCGGCGACGATTTGAACGACATTCCCTTGCTGCTTCAATCAGGTCTGGCAGTGGCCGTCGCAGACGCGGCGCCTGAGACACGCGAGCACGCCCATTACACGACGAGTGCCCCCGGCGGACGCGGCGCCATCCGCGAAGTTGTCGAACTGATCCTCAAATCCCAGAACCGCTGGTCCGATCTCGTTCGGCATTACCTGTAGTTTCAATCCGTGTCCTTCCGCGTAAATCTGTGGCCAATTCTTTCGGCAGCATTTCTCTGCGCCTGGAGCTAAAGAACGACATCCGCCCCATCATTGACACACGCTAACGGGTTAATTATCTTCTTCCCCACCTGAGCGGGTGTGGCGCAACGGTAGCGCATCAGCTTCCCAAGCTGAGGGTTGCGGGTTCGAATCCCGTCGCCCGCTCCAGTTTCCATCAAAACCCGCATTATTTGTCATGATCCACGTGCTGAGTGGACACCGGTCCAACGTGTATCACTGTGCTATGCTGATAAACGTCAAATCTCCACCTCATGAGTATGGGACGGGAGGTCAGAAGGAGCGACACATGAAAGATCAAGACTTACTCGCGCGAATCACACTTAATCCTAAAGTAATGGTTGGGAAGCCCGTTATCAAAGGCACTCGTTTAACCGTTGAGTACATTCTCAATTTACTCGCGCATGGAGCTACGACCGACGAGATTCTAGAAGAGTATCAAGGGTTAAAACCCGAAGATATTCAGGCATGTTTTCTGTTTGCAACCAGATCGCTCGGCGATACTGATTTCATGCCATTGACGGTTGAGACTGTTTAATGCGTTTCCTCGTGGATGAATGCACAGGCCCTAAAGTAGCGGCATGGTTACGTGGTGAAGGACATGTAGTTTTTTCTGTGTTCGATGAAGCTCGCGGAATGGAAGACGATCAAGTAATTCAGAAAGCTTATGATGAAAATTGGATTCTGATTACAAACGATAAGGATTTTGGCGAGAAAGTTTATCGAGAGCGACGACCACATCGTGGGATTATTTTCATGCGACTTGAAGACGAGCGTACTACAAATAAAATTCAAGTCCTTCGGCGGTTGCTTGAAAGGTACCCCGACAGATTCGAAGACCAGTTCGCAGTGGTTACCGAAACGCAAGTACGTTTTGCCAAACCCAGAACGTGACTCGGCGTGGATTGACCCACAAGCTAAAGACCCAGCGCGAGTCCTTGCCAGAGTTTTTTAGCCGCGGATGACGCTGATGGGACCGCATGATCGAACGCAGATCATTTTGTCCGTACAAACTCGCCGCGCAGCTCCATCGACTTGCCGTCTGGCCTGATGAAGGTGAACTCAACGACGTGCTTGTTTGCGTCGATCGTGGTGAACACCATCCGCTTCACCAGTCCTCCCTTCGTACTCCCGGCGACGTCCATTAAATTGAACTCGCTCCCCGTTCCGTCGGCCGACATCTTCCCCTCGAAGCGAGCTCGATTTCCGGCATCACAAAAGTGCGTCGCGGCCAGACGATCCCCGTCCACGTAGAACATCGTGATCTCATGGTTCGGTACGCGCCCTTCTTCTGAAGTCGCTTCATGCAGAATTGCAGTGTTGCTGGAGGCGAGGCGAATTGTGACGTTGATCGGTATGTTCATGATCGTTCCCTGCCATGAACCCGTCAGTGTCTTCATTTTCTCAAACGCCTTCTGCGCGTCGGATGCCGGGGTTGGGTTCGACGTCGTTTGAGCAACAGACGTCCCGCTCCACAGGGCCATTACAAAACAGATCACAAGTGCCGTAAGAATGTTTGGCATTCGTCCGCTGAAGACATCGATCATAGCGTGCATTGTTTCTTTCCTTTCATGCGTGACAACTTTCAATCCATGCTTCAGAGACTATGGTGTTTGAAGTTTGAAGTCTCCACAGGCTGTAATCACGTTGTAAAAAGTTGTATCGAGAGGAAGACGACTTCTTTGTAGAAGTTGTGGTAGCAGATCCGCGCGTTCAGTGGCATTATGTTTGCGCCCCCAGTGCGTAGATAGAAGAATTGTTTCGTTTTATTGCATGAGGAGGGTTCTAACCATGCGCAAACTTATGTTGGCAGTATTTTGTACGTTTTGTTTGATTGCAGGGGCCGGTGTTGGTGCCGCTCAGCAAACTCAAACACCCGAGAACAAAGACAAGAACGCGGTAGAGAAGACCGCTGATAAAGCGAAGGAAGCCGGCCAGGAAGTCGGCGAGAAAGCTGGTGACGTAAAGGACAAGACGGTTAAGGGCGCGAAGAAGACTGGCGAGAAGACAAAAGAAGTTGCAGGCGAGGCTGGTGAAAAAGCGAAAGACGTCGCCGACAAAACAGTAGACACCACTAAGAAGGGTGTGAACACGGTTGGTGACAAGGCTGAAGATGTTGCAGACAAAACAGTCGACACCACTAAGAAGGGTGTGAACACGGTTGGTGATAAGGCTGAAGATGTTGCAGACAAGACAGTCGACACCACTAAGAAGGGTGTGAACACGGTTGGTGACAAGGCTGGAGACGTCAAGGACAAGACGGCTGACGGCGTAAAGGTTGCTGCAGACGGAGCCAAGGCGGTAGGTAGCGAGGCTGCGGACGCGGCCGGCACCGTCAAGGACAAGACCGCGAAGGGCGTGAAAAAATCC
>DASTQB010000321.1:0-69573 GCA_035761985.1 Pyrinomonadaceae bacterium | reverse complement strand
GACCGCAATCGCCTCTCCGGGTTTCTAATTTAAGGCCGCTCAAAGCCGCGAATTTTCGCGATGCTGCGGATTTGATTGCTGATCCGTGTTAATCCGCGTAAATCCGCGGCTTTTTTACACAGCGACGATTGCGATCTTGCTCTTATCGGCGGCGCGGATCATCTCATCGCGATCAAACATCAGCGTCTTCCCCGCCGTGATGCACAAACACGTCGCGCCTGCCTCAACCATGGCCTCGATGGTCGGCACGCCAACCACCGGCACATCAAAACGCATATCCTGATTCGGCTTCGCGACCTTCACGACCGTCAATCGCCCCGACACCAGTTGCCCCGCACGTTTGATCGTTTCATCCGTGCCTTCCATCGCTTCAATCGCTACACACGCCTGCCCGCGCACGACAATCGTCTGCCCCAAGTCGAGCCGCGCGATCTCCCGCGCTATCTCCAGCCCGTACGCAATGTCTTCTCGTTCCTGTTTCGAAGGCTCGCGCCGCGTGATCGTGCCGCTCTTCGGCAGCGAATCCTGGAGAAAACAAGTCGAGTCAACCAGCTCGATTCCCTCGCTCTCCAGCTCGGAAGCAATCGCGCCGATTAGCGAGTCAGTATTCCGTCGCGGGAGTTTCAGCAGCACCTTCAACATACGCGCATCAGGAACAGCACGACTGAAAATCTGAACGTGCTTCACCTGCCCAGCCATGATCGCTTTCTCCACACCCTCTTCCTTGAAAAAGCGAATCATCCGGCCAAGCTGTCCGATGCCAACCCACTTCACGCGGTCTGCAAGCTGGTCCATCTTCGGATCGGTTTCTTCGCGGATCGCCGCGACAACAAGCGGCACGCCCGACTGGCGCGCGCCCTCCACGACCATGAAGGGAAACTTGCCGTTGCCCGCAATCAGTCCGAACTTCATTTGGTAACGCCGCGCTCGGATGTTTCGATGAACCGCAAGAGATCGCCGACTTCAGGAGAATCGCGGATCTCTTCCCTGATACGTTCGACTGCCTGGGTGGTGTTGAGTTTTGCGGAAAGCAACAGGTGGAATGCGTGATGAAGCGCGTCGATCGTCTCGCGCGAATAATTGCGCCGCTTCATGCCGGTGATGTTCAGGCCGTAACACTTCGCGTGGTTGCCGACGGTCAAAGCAAAAGGCAAAGCATCTTTGACGACGACGGAGTAGCCGCCGATGTAGGCTTCTTTGCCGACGCGACAAAACTGGTGCACGCCGGAATACGCGCCGATGTTTGCGCGATCTTCGACGATCACGTGTCCGGCGAGTGTGGCGGCGTTGGCCATGATCACGCCGTCGCCGATGATGCAATCATGAGCAACGTGGGCCTGTGCCATGATCAGGCAATCGTCGCCGATTTTGGTGAGCATCCCGCCGCCGGCGGTGCCGCGGTGAATCGTGACGAATTCGCGGATCTTATTTCGCTCGCCGATGCGAGTTTCCGAGGGTTCGCCCTTGTACTTCAGATCCTGCGAGGCGAGTCCGATGGAGACAAAAGGAAATACGTGGGTGCCTGCGCCGATCCAGGTGCGGCCATCGATCACGCAATGCGATTCGAGGCGGACGCCGTCGCCGAGCTGGACCTCGTCGCCGACGATGCAATATGGACCGATGAAGCAGTCGTAGCCGATCTGTGCTGCCGGGCTGACAACGGCCGTGGGATGAATGCTGGTCGGGTGCGCGGCTGTGGACATAAAGCTAAGAAGACCGATAGGTCGAATAGGACCGATAGGACCGATAGGTAATAAGCCGTATAGGTCCTATAGGTCTTATAGGTCCTATTCCTGTTCCCGGGGAGCTACGATGCTCATGATCTCCGCATCGGCAGCCAACTGCCCTTCCACCTTCGCCTCACCGCGCATGCGCTGCACGCGCGAGCCGATGCGCAAAGCAGTGACCTCCAACACGAGCGTATCGCCCGGCACGACAGGCCGGCGAAAACGTGCTTCCTTGATGCCTGTAAACAACACCAGTTTCTGATCCCGATCCTCAATCTCACGCAGCGCCAGCACCGCGCCCACCTGCGCCAACGCCTCAACCACCAACACACCCGGCATCACGGGCGCGCCCGGAAAATGGCCCTGAAAAAACGATTCGTTAATACTCACCTGCTTTATGCCGACGATTCTTTCGCGTGGTACGAGCTCGATGATGCGGTCGACGAGAAGGAACGGATAACGATGAGGCAGCAGCTTCTGTATGGCCAGTGAATCGAGAACTGTTTCCATGAGCAAAAACATTGCCGATTTCCGAATGCCGATTTCCGATTCCTAATCGGCAACTGGCAATGGGTAATCGGCAATCAATCGAATGAGAACTGCATGCCCACCTTATTTAGGCGGCGTGGTTGTGGCTGCGGTTACAGGATTCTTCGCGTTGAACTCGGCAATAAACGCGCGCGTGATGTCGATGCTTTCGGCAGCGTAGAGCAAAGGCACCTGCGCCGCATCGATGATCACATTGATGCCGCGTGCTTTTGCAAAAGCCTCGAGGGCTTTGCCAATCTCATCCTGCAACGGAAGGAAAAGCTCCTGCCGGCGACGATTGTACGAAGCCTGAGCGTCTTCACCCCTACGCTGAGCATCCTTCTTCAACTGCTCCAGCTGATCGATTTTCGTTTGCAGGGTTGCGACCGGCGTTGCCGCATTCTGGCGCAGGTTGTTGATCTCAGCTTCGAGTGTTGTGGCTCGGCTCTGCATGCCGTCGAGCTCGTCTTTTATTTGCTTAAACTCGCCGTTCAGTTTCGTGAGCACGCTGTTGAATTTCGCGATGCCGGTCTTCTGATCCAGAAACTGGTCCGTGTAGATGACGGCCATCTTGCTGACCGGCACTGGCACCGCGGCCGCAGCAGGCGCCGGAGTCGCCGCCGGCCGTGCAGCAGGAGTCGCCGTTGGAGTTGCTCCAGGCTGCTGAGCGCAAATAGTCGTGGCAAATGCCACGACTATCAAAGCGCTGATTGGGAAGAGGTACTTGCTGAACATGTTTTGACTACCGTTGCGGCTGGGCCGGCGCGGGCGCCGCGGCGGCAGTCGCCGGGTTCTTGGTGTTGAACTCGGTGATGAAAGCACGAGTGATATCGATGCTGTCGGCGGCGTACACAAACGGCACCTGGCTGCCATCGACGATCACGGTGATACCGCGTGCTTTTGCAAACGCTTCGAGCGCTTTACCGATGTCCTGTTGCAACGGCAGGAAGATCTCCTGGCGACGCTTTGCGTAGGCAGCTTCGGCATCCTCGCCTTTGCGTTTGAAATCGGTGTTCAACTGGGCCAGCTGATCTCTCTTCTGGCGGATCGCATTCGGATCGGCAACGCTCTGCGTGTCGTCGATCTCTTTGCTCAAGGTCTGGATCCTGGTCTGCAATCCCTGCAACTCAGCCTGGCGTGGCTGAAATTCCCGGTTCAGTGTGCCGAGCAGACTGTTGAAGCGCGCGATACCGGTTTTCGGATCAAGAAACGCATCCGAATAGATCATGGCCATTTTACTTTCCGGCACAGCCACGGTTTGTGGCGCGGTCGCAGGCGGCGCTGCGGGATTGGCCGGGCGTTGTTGAGTCTGGGCTGAAACTGCGAGTGCAGAAGCCGTCAGCAAGGCCATCGCAGCGAAAAAACGAGCTATTTTCATGACTTTCTAGTACTACTCCTTACGTTGAGGGCGATTGGACAAAAGTCTTAGTTGTTATTCCAGCCGCCATGGGTTGGCTCAAGCGATTAAAAGGTACGCCCGACACTGAAGCGAACGACTCTCTTTTGTTCGTTGAAGAAAAATGGAAACCCGTCAATGACCTGGTTTGGCCGGGCATTCGGATTATACGCAAAGATTAAACGAAACGGTACATTGATGACCGGCACCTGGACCCTGACCTCCATACCCAGGCTCGACCGATAGTCGCCAATTCCCGCAAACAAACTCTGCGACAACCGGACGATGCTGTTCGTCTGGGCCTCGCCTCGCAGGAACACCGGCTGGAACCCACGCGGGAGTCCGGTCAGCGGGTTGATATCGCCGGTTTGTGCGGCTTCGAGTTCGGCCGTGGTCACGATGCGATTATCACGCGCCACCAGCGAGCCGAAAAACGGCTGGGCCGCGAGATTCGGGTTATTACAGAACACCAGCGAGCTCAAAGTAACCGGGACGAACTGATTGAACCTCGGGCACGGCACCGATCCCACAGTGGAGAGAAACGGTTGGTCCGGCAGGAAGTTACTCGAGAAAGTCTGATCACTCTTGGTGCGGAGATTGAACGCGCTGCCGATGTCGGCGAAAGCCGCAAGGCTGACCACGTCGCTGATGATCGGGATCCGATATTCGAGGTTTGCGAGTATCTGCGTGTCGCCTCCGACCGATGTAAACGATCGCGGTAACGCGGCAACGTTGCTACCCGAAACACCCGTAAACGTACCCAGCGCCGCTGCACTCTCCAAACCGGGAATCACAACGGGATTACCGGCATTGTTCTCTGCGACGACGACGCCGCGCGAAGTGATAAACGTATCAACCGGCGCGATCGGGCTGATCGAACGTACGTTGTAACCACGAATCGTAAACTCGTCGCCGAGGAAGAAACGTTCGAAGATCGGAACGCCACCGACAAACGCCAGCGAATTTGCCTCACGCACTTTCTGCGAAGTAGCGAAACTGCCCACGGTACCCGCAATGATGCGGAAACCAAACACCTCAGGCCGCTCCGAGCGCTTGCGGCGCACGGGGAAGAACTGCGTGTACGAAAGTGTCGGCTGGTAAGTGCGAACGTCACCACCCAATCCGGCGAGCGCGATCGCGGCTGAAATCTCACGACCACTCGTCGGGTCGATACTCGCATTACGAGTATCGTACGAGAAGGTCAACGTGCCGCGGCTCGTCAGAATGTTCGGCTGGCTGTAGATAACCGGGATAAACGTAGTGCTGTTCGGGTCCTGGTTTACCTCGGGATCCTTCACCGACGACAACGATAACTGGTAAGACGCACCCACGCGCGAAAACTGCGTGAACCTTCGCTTCCGGTAAAACTCGGAAAGCGGCGCACTGACGAAGAGCGATCCGCCGTACGAATCCCTTGTAAACAGATTCGCTTCGTCTACCGCGTTAAAGTTGAACTGCGAACCAAACAGGTCCTGCTGCGCTTCGATGTTCTGCGAAAGGAACGTTCCCTCGCCGAAGAACTTCTGCGAGAACGCGAAGATCGAGAAACCCGCGCTGATCGGTCTGTCGCGGATATACGGCTCCGTAAACGAGAACTGGAACGAGCGCTGGCGGTTGCCGGCGGCAATGTTGAACGAAAGCACTTCGCCGCGGCCGAGCAGGTTGTTGGTCGAATACTCGAGACCGAAGAACGAACCACCGATACCTGAAATGCCACCGTTGAATGAAATCTGCTGGCGGCCGCGTTCACTTACTTTCAACTGGAGATCGACAGTCGCTTCTTCATCGTTCGTACGGCGATCGACGTCTTTGTCTTTGTCGATGGGATTGAAGTAACCAAGCTGGTTCAACTTGACCACCGAGTATTCCCAGTAAACGTCGTTATAGATGTCGCCTTCGTTGATGAGCACTTCACGACGCAACACGTTGTCGCGTGTAAACGTGTTTCCGATGAACTCCAAACGCCGCAGCGTAAACTGCTTTCCTTCTTCGATTGTGACGGTGAAGTCGACAATGCCTTCGTTTGGATTTTGCGGATTGTCTTTGAACGTTGGGACCGGCTCAGCCGTGTATTCGATGAAGCCCTGCTGGCCGTAAAACTTCTTGAGGTTTTCAAACAGGCCCTTACTGACCTTCTCGCCGTCGGCGATGTCGCCGGGGTTCAGACCGATTACTGCCCTGATCTGCGCCTCCGAGAAGATCGAGTTGCCTTCTACTTTGAACTCACCCAGCCGGTAGACCTTGCCTTCAATGATCGGGATCGTAACGCGCAAGCCTTCGTCGACTGACGAAAGGAACGGCAACGGCAGGATCGGGAAACCTGTGCGGCGTCGACCGATACCCTCGATGCGCGGCTCACCGTTACGCGCCTGGAGGTAACCTTTCGAACGCATGTAGTTGACGACGAGACGAAGGTCGACGTCGAGCTTCTCGCGATCGAGAATGTCGGAACTCTTGAAGCGACTGATCAGCCCGGCTTCCTTGACGTACTTCATCGCGCCGCGCAAGTCACCGTCGCTGAAAACTGTGTTTCCTTCAAACTGAATGTCGACTACACGAACGCGGTCGCCTTCGTTTACGTCGAAAGTGATCGCGAGAGACGTTGCCGAAACTTCTTCCGTGCGTTCCTCGACAGTCGCGTTCGGGTGACCGCCCGCGGAGAGTAGTTCCTTGATCACACGGATCGCCGTGCGGACCTTCACCGGGTCGTAAATACTCTCTTTTGAAACGCCGACGCGGCGCTCGCGGAACGCCCTGAGCACGTCGGATTCCTGCACACTCTTGAGACCTTCAAACGTCAGGTCACGAATGATCGGCAGCTCTTTGACTTCGAAGATGACGTTGACGCCGCCGCGCGGACCGTTTTCCGTGAACACACGAGTGGCAGTCTTATCGAAGAACGTCAGCGAAAGCAGCGTCTGGTAGTCGCGCTGGATCGTTTCTTCGTTGTAAGGGTCGCCGGGTCTGGTCTGGATGTAATAGAGAATATCGTCCTTACGCAGGCGACGATTACCGATGACATCAACGCTTTCAACGAGTCGCTGCGGTTGGGTTTGCTGGGCTATAACGCTGCCCGGCGTCGCGAAGATTGCTGTGATTCCTACAATCAGGCTCAAAACTAAGAGCCGAAACGCGCGATATGAGTGCATAGGCACCAAATTCCCTCAGTAGTTCTTACCGGGCCTCGAAACTTCGGGGAGCTATATGAGTGCTGAACTGGTTCGAAGACAGCAGCTTTGATTCCCTGTCAGAAAAGCCAGTTGCCAGCTTTTGAGTAGCAAAGTGGCGCATTATAAGGCAAAAAACGGGAAATTCCAAAAGAGTAGCGTTAACCACAAAGACACAAAGACACAATCTTTTAACGGCCAACTTCGGACGAGTTTTTGTGTCTTTGTGTCTTTTGTGGTTTCAGCAACTCAGTGGATCAACAAGGCGTCGTCCGCGGTCTCAATTCCGGCCGGACGGAAATCCAGTTCCTGTCCGCTCAGGAAGACTTCAACCAGCGTGGCGCCTTCGAGCTGACCCTGAATCAGAGCTTCAGATAGGGGGTCTTCCACGTATTTCTGCAAAGCGCGCCGGATCGGACGCGCGCCGTACAAACGATCAGCGCAGGTCTTCTCGACAATCCAGCGTTTCGCCTCTTCCGTCAGTTTGATCTCAAAACCATGACGGCTCATCGTCTTGTTGATCTGGTCGAGCTGCAACTGCACGACTTCCAGCAGCTCAGCATCGAGCAACTGATCGAAGATGATGATCTCGTCGAGACGATTAATAAATTCCGGATTGAACGTCTGGCGCACTGACGACATCACCATCTCTTCCATCTTCTCGCGCGTCGCATCGGTGTTTGCCTGGAAACCGAGCGTACCCTTCTTCTGAATGAAGCGGGCGCCGATGTTTGACGTCATGATGATGATGGTGTTTTTAAAATCGACCGTGTTGCCGAGCGCGTCGGTAAGTATGCCGTCTTCAAACACCTGAAGCAGGATGTTGAAAATGTCCGGATGAGCCTTCTCGATCTCGTCAAACAACAACACTGAATAAGGCGAACGTTTGATACGTTCGGTCAACTGTCCACCTTCTTCGTGACCGACGTATCCCGGAGGCGAGCCGATCAGCTTGGAGACTGAATGCTTCTCCATGAACTCCGACATGTCGAAGCGGATCAGCGCGCGCTCGCTGGTGAACAAAAACTGCGCGAGCGAACGGGCGACTTCAGTTTTGCCGACGCCGGTGGGACCGAGAAACAGGAACGAACCAACTGGACGTAACGGGTTCTTGAGCCCCGCGCGTGAACGCCTGATCGCGCGAGCGAGTGCTGAAATTGCCGGACGCTGCGAGATGACGCGTTTGTGAAGTTCGACCTCGATCCGCAGCAGCTTCTGCGTCTCTTCTTCTTTCAGCGAGTTGACCGGAATGCCGGTCCAGCGAGCAATGACGTCTTCCACGTCGTCCCGCGTGACTTCCGCTGAAACGAGGGCATCTTCATGCTGGAAGCGCTGGCTCGAAGTGTCGCCGTAGGATCGCGACCATTCGTTAAGCTCGTTCCAATCCGCGAGATTGCCTTGTTCGCGCCGTACGCGCAGCTTCACGCGTGCGCCTGCTTCGTCGATCACGTCGATGGCTTTGTCGGGAAGGAAGCGATCGGGAATGTATCGATGCGACTGGTAAACGGCGGCCTGGAGTGCGTCGTCGGTGTAACGAACCTGGTGAAAACTCTCGTAACGTTCGCGCACGCCGTCGAGAATGCTGACTGCTTCAGCTTCGGACGGAGGCGGAACTTTCACTGCCTGAAAACGTCGTTCAAGCGATCGATCTTTCTCGATCGACTTGCGAAATTCAGCAGGCGTCGTTGCGCCGATGCACTGAATCTCACCGCGCGACAACGCTGGTTTCAGAATGTTTGCGGCATCGAGTGAACCTTCAGCGGAGCCCGCGCCGACGAGTGTGTGCAGCTCGTCGATGAAGACGATGTACTGCGGGTTCTCAACCAGCTCGCGCATGATCTGTTTCAGGCGCTCTTCAAACTGGCCGCGGTATTTCGTTCCGGCAACGATCAACGACAGGTCGAGTGAAAGTATTCGCTTGTGCTCGAGGAAAGAAGGCACATCGCCGCGTACGATTCGTTGCGCGAGTCCTTCGACGATTGCAGTCTTGCCGACGCCAGGTTCGCCAATCAGAACCGGATTGTTCTTTGTGCGGCGGCAGAGGATCTGAACGACGCGTTCGATCTCGGCTTCGCGGCCAATCAGCGGATCCAGCTTGTCATTGGCGGCGTCGTCGGTTAGATCGCGCGAGAACTCGACGAGATGCGGAGTGTCTTTTTTCTGTGACGTGCGAGCGTCAGCGCCGGATTGACGCGCAATCTCATCACGGACTGCATTCAGGCGGAGACCGCGCTCGTAAAGAATCTCGGCGGCCATGGAACGCTCTTCGCGCAGCAGGCCGAGCAACAGGTGTTCGGTGCCGATGTGGCGATGCTGTAAGCGATCGCTTTCCTCGTGTGCGTAAGCAAGAACGTGTTTGGTTTCAGGTGCGAGCGGGAGTTCGACCGAAGTTGAGATCTTCTCGCGCAGGAGGGTGCGACCTTCGATCTCTTTGCGAATAGATTCGATTGAAACCTGGGCACGCGGGAAAAAGCGCCCGGTCAGGGTCTTATCTTCACGCATAAGACCCAACAAAAGGTGCTCCGGCTCGATGGCAGGAGCGCCGAACTGGGACGCTTCGTAGCGCGCAAAGAAAATAACCCGGCGCGCTTTTTCAGTATAGCGTTCGAACATCTTGGTTTCTGTAAAACGTCTTTATGATTACCGTTGCCGTCTAAACGATGCTTCGGCAACTTGGCTGGCATTATAACCTATAGTCGTAAAACGCGTAACGATTAGGATATTTCAGCCCGCGGTTTAATGATCAAACAGATTTACACCTGCCGTCCTCGAGCAGCAACACGCGGTCACACATCCCTGCGAGAATCGGACTGTGCGTTGCAATCACGACCACTCCCTGCTGTTCGCGAGTATAACTGACGAGTGTATGGCCTATCTTCTCCCCAATTGCGGCGTCGAGGTTTCCCGTGGGCTCGTCGGCGAGCAAAAGTTTTGGTCCTGTGACGAGTGCGCGGGCCACTGCAACGCGCTGCTGTTCGCCACCGGAAAGATGTGAAACCGGATGATCTGCGCGGGTTTCGAGGCCGGATTGCTTCAGAAGGTTGATGGCGCGGGTGAACGCTGCGCGGCGCGTGTGCCGTGCGATAAGTAGCGGCAGCGCAACGTTTTCCACTGCGGAAAGATCCGGCAGCAGGTAGTGAAACTGAAAGACAAAGCCGAGATCTGCGCGCCGGACGTTGGACCCATTTAGCGTGATGGTCCCATGGTCCGCCTCTTCCAAACCTCCGAGCAGGTGAAGCAGCGTAGACTTTCCCGAACCTGATGCGCCGGTGATCGCGATGCTCTCTCCGGGCTTCGCGTTGAACGAAACTCCGCGCAGCACGTCCAGTCGCTCACCGTTCGGCGCGACAAAACTCTTTCTCAGATCTACGACGTCGATCATGAGTCGCGGAGGGCTTCGACCGGTCGCATGCGCGACGCCGTGCGAGCAGGATAGATCGTTGCGAGCACGCTGAGCGCGAAAGCGATCGCGGCCGCGAGCATGATTTCACCTGGCTGGGCGATCAGCGGCACGTTGCTGATCGAGTAAACATCGCCAGGCAGGCTGATCAGCTTGAAGTAGTTGCCAACGAAGCAGGCGATTAGACCAAGAACCACGCCGGCTGCCGCGCCGATCGCGCCGACAACTGCGCCTTCGATGATGAAGAGCAACATCACGCCCGCACGTGTTGCACCGAGCGCGTTGAGGATCGCGATGTCACGTCGTCGTTCGACCACGACGAGTATCAGCATCGTTGTGATGTTGAGGGCAGCGATCGCGATGATTAGACCAATAATGAAGAGGCCCATGCGACGTTCGAGGGCGAGTGCGGCGAAGAGTGGTTGATTCGCTTGTTGCCAGTCGACGAGTGTGTAGCTGTTGCCGAGAGTCGCTGCGACGTGGGCGGAGACCTGCTTCACGTTGTCAGGATCGCTCACCTGAACACTCATCACTGACGCTGCGTGATCGTTTCCGGCAAGTTCACGCGCCGTTTCGAATGCGACGTAGATCCACGTCGAGTCGTATTCGAAAAGTCCGGAACGAAAGACTCCCGCCGCTCGCAATCGTCGCGTTGCTCCGCCTGACTCGCTTGCCGGAACGATCTGAAAAACGTCGCCCGCGAAGATTCCGATCCGCGCGGCGAGCTCTGCGCCGACGAGCGCATTCGGGATCGGAAGCTCTGTCGCGGGTGATGTTTCGAAGAGTGGTCCAACCGAGCCTTGTGTCACCCACTGTCGCACTTGTGCCGACTGGCTTCCCTCTTTCTCAATCCCGCGGATCACAGCGTAGCCCGAATCTTTCGTTCCACGCGCAAGCGCGCCGTCGTAGGTCGTAGGTGACGCACTCACGACGCCTTCAACTTGTCGCAAACGGTTCGCGAGTTCTGAATAGTTTTCAATTGCACGCCCGTCAGTTCGGATCACACTCAGGTGCGCAGTGCCTTGCAGAATCTTCTCGCGCATCTCATCGCGAAAGCCATTCGCTAACGCAAGCGCAACGATCAGCGCCGCAACACCCATGCAGATGCCGAGCACCGCCGCGATCGAAGTGACACGGGCAAGCCCTCGCTTATGCCGCGACCGCAGATAACGCAAGGCAAGAAAAACTTCGTACGGCATCTGTTCATCCGAGGAAATTCGCGGCTAAGGCCTGGCCGGCGGGCACCGCTTCGTGTCTTCAGGCCTGTTCTCAGGCAACAACCGGCTCAGATTCGGATTGTCGCGGGCAGTCGGATCACCAAGCCAGCTCAACTCGTAAATCGTGTCGTTCACGTGGCGGAAACTAAAGTGCTTCTCGAGTTCGACGATCATCGGGATCTCATCACGCTGCCAGCTGCACGGCACCCACCAGCGCGGATCCGCGTCGATAAACACACGGCGACGATGATTCAGATGATTCTGAATTATCGAAAACAACTCGTCGCCGGGCCAACCGCCGCCCGTGCCGATCGTCTTCCATCGTCCTTCTCCGATCGACGCCCAGTAATGCACCGCGATCGTCTGCGCGCCCGAGATCATCACCGCGTCGAGCGGCAGCGCTTCGAGGCGGTGTCGATATTCCTTGCTCATCGCGCGTCGCTCGATAAATTCGTAACTGACCGGCCGTGCAATGATGAAAAAGATTCCAGCCCCGAGCAGAATTACAAACACACACGCCGCCATCGCACGTTGCTCTGTTCGTAATCGCGTCTTCGCAATGTGAAGCAACCAGTACGCACCGACCGGCACGATGCCCGGCAGACCAGTCAGGAAATATCGCCAGTTGACGGTCGTGCTGTAGTTGAAAAACAGAAGCAGGTTTGCAAAGAACGCCACCAGCCACAGCAGCAGCATCGGTGACAGTCCACGCTTACGCCACTCGAGAATCGGCGCAAACAGGAGAGTCAAAAACACGAGTGGAGCACTGATGAAGTAGTAGGCGAAGTAAGGACGAAGATTCGCAAGCGTGACCGGATGCCGCGCCGATTCATCGCGCATCGACTCGAGCCAGCCAAACCAAACCCAGCGATAAGCCGGATCAGTGAGGAACCAGAATGCAAACCACCCAAACGCCAGCCACAAAAACACGACGCACGAAACCACGACGTTCAAAATTTCTTTACGTCGTACCTTCCACCCTAAAACAAACGGCGCGAATACGAGCCACGGAGCATAGAACGCAACAGTCTCACGCAGGTTAACTCCAAGGCCCATCAACCCAGCGCCAATCAACAGCAGCTTGAAGTTGTTCTGACGAATTCCGCGCAAGTGAATGATGAGGGCTGTTGCGAGTAACAAAACCGAAGGCACGTCAGTCATCACCTGACCGCTGTACAACACAAACACCGGAGAAAACACGATCAGCAGCGCCGCAATCGTCGCAGTGTAAAGCGAACCGCTGATGTCGCGAGTGAGTATCCAGCACGCAATCACCGCGAACGGCGACTGGGCCACAACCGCGTATTTAAAAATCAAATACGCATTCTCAGGCTGGAGCCCAAACAACTCGCGCGCAATTACAAACAGAACGTGGTTGCTGAAGATGAAGAGATTGCGGCCCAGGGCCATCGATGATGGATAACCGGCGAGCGAGAGCATGGTGTAGTCCATACCGTCCCAGTCGCCGATGAACGGATCGACGAAGTAGAGAACGAGCAGCAGTGCGATGATTGCCGGCGGCAACCACCATCGCCATGATTTCCAAAAGGGTGCAGCGCCAGTCGAAACGCTGGAATCGGGAAGGTTGAAAATGTCAGACGTGTTTGTCGTCAGGGCTGTTTGAGTCAACCAGTTGAGCTTCGACCGGCCCTTCCGGTCGCTTAATCATTTTTACGCGATTACCCTGCGCATTGTACTCAACTTCGTCCATGATGTTGTATATGAGGAGAACGCCGCGGCCCGATGTTTTGAACAAATTTGCCGGGTCGCAAGGGTCGGGAATCTGATTGACATCAAAACCTTCGCCTTCATCTTCGACTGTGAACGCGGCTTCTTTGGGCGACAACTCGGCGGTAATCTTCAACAGCTTGGTCGGGTCGTTTTTGTTTCCGTGCTTGACCGCGTTGACAAAAGCCTCGTCGAGGGCGACGAAGAGATTAGAACGTTCGGGCCGTATCAGCCCCAGCTTGGCGACTCGCTCCTGAAGATATTCGAGCACGCCGTTCATCAAAGCGAGATCGCTGGGAAGTTCAAACTCGATCTTCTCGTGAACGTGTGAAAGAACACTGGGGTCGTCAACATAGCGGAGTTTATGCGAAAGCGTTTGCTCGACGATCTCGCGCAACTCTTCGCGGTTGTACGGGAGCCGCAGGTAATTTGCGACACCCATTTTGAAGGCTTTGACTTCCGCGTCGGAAAGATCGCTGATGATGAGATCGAAGGTGTCGAGGTCGTCGCGACGGAGCGCTTTCTCGCGTTCGCCAGCCACGATCACCTGGTGACCGAGCTGGCCGAGTGCGCCTTCGAGGAGAGCAAGAAACTCATCGTTATTGTCTACGATGAGGATCCGTCGTTTTTCCATCAAGCTCCAACCTTTATCGACTTGATTGAGGAGAGAACAGCTTACTGTACGAAAATCTTTCGCCGCACGTTCGCACTATATCAGACATTTGCCGGATTTGCAGGATGCGCCTGATCCTGCTAATCATGTAAACCCTGTCTCGTCATGGCTAAACCTGGAAAGTTTCGGACGCTGCTGGAGTATTCGGCGGCAAAGTCGGTCCTCAAGGGCTTTAGTCTTTTGCCCGCGTCAGCCGCATTTGGCCTCGGCAAAACGCTGGGAAATATCGCTTATCACCTCGCCGCGGATCTCAGACGGACCGGAGCAACGAACCTTCGCCTCGCATTTCCCGAGAAGAGTGAGGAAGAACGCGAGCAACTGCTGAGGGAGTGTTTTCACAGTCTCGGACGCGAATTAGGACTCTTCAGCCAGATGTCTTCGCGCTCGCGTGAACAACTCAAAGACCTGATGGAGATCCACGACTTCGACCGTCTCGAAGAGGCTACGAGAACACACAACAACAAGGTGATCTTTTATACCGGACATCTTGGCGCGTGGGAACTGACGAGTTTTGCAGTCGGAATGTTGGGCCATCCGTTTACCTTCCTCGTGCGAAGAATCGACAACCCGCGGATCGAGCAACTCGTCGATCGCGTGCGTACGAGGTTTGGAAACGAAACGATGGACAAACTCTCCGCTGCTCGATCGATGCTGAAAATACTTCGTTCCGGCGGAACTCCGCTCGGCCTGTTGCCGGATCTGAACACGCTCGACGACGAGGCGATCTTCATTGACTTCTTTGGAGTGCCGGCCGCAACGACGTTTCTCGTCGCGAAGCTCGCCTTGCGCACCAACACGCCGTTGCTTCCTGTTTTCGCACCGTGGAGTGAAGAAAAAGGAAAGTACCTGCTCAAAGTCGAACCACTGATCCCGATCGAGCGAACCGGTGATGAAGAGGCGGACGTCCGGGCTTTGACGATCAAAGTTACCGAAGCGATTGAAAACCAGATCCGGCAGTATCCGGGCCAATGGCTCTGGATTCACAAACGTTGGAAGACGCGCCCGGCGGGCGAACCCGCCATCTACTGAGCTATACTCACGGCGCTCATGCAGGCATCTCTCGAACAGGAATTCTCGATCCAGCAGCGCGTCAACCGCGCGTATGAATTCGCCGACCTCTCCGACTATTCGTTCAAAGATCGTCTAATGATCCGTGCCGCCGATGTCGTGTTTTATCTACTCATCAATTTCATCGGGCTGACTGCTCGTTTTGAAGTCGTTGGCTGGGAAAACCACGAAAGGATCGAGAAAGCCGGAGGTCTTCCGATCTACGTCTTCTGGCACGATCGGATTTTTCTGACAACTTACTGGTGGCGCAGGCGGCGTATCGTGGTGATGACCTCGCGCAGTTTCGACGGTGAGTACATCGCAAGGTTTATTCAGAGATTTGGTTATGGTGCGGTTCGTGGATCGAGTACGCGCGGCGGCGTGGGTGCGGTGGTGGAAATGGCGCGACTGATGCGCGCCGGATGCACGACGGCGTTCACGATCGACGGTCCGAAGGGCCCGCGATATGTCGCCAAGATGGGCGCCGTTCTGCTGGCGAAAAAATCCGGCCACCCGATACTTCCCGTGACAATGGCGCTCGATCGCTACTGGACAACTCCGAGCTGGGACCTGTTTCAAATTCCAAAGCCGTTTACGCGCGCGCGCGTCTACGTTGCGCCCCCGATTTATGTCCCCTCAGACGCGGATGAGGCCACGCTCCAGGCCAAACGCGACGAACTACAGCAAACCCTCGACGACTTGAATCATCAGACCGAGGAGTGGCGCAAATCGATCAAATCCGCGTGATAAATGTCAGAAACTGTTACTCATAGTGGTTATGTCGGTTTAATCGGTCGACCGAATGCCGGCAAGTCAACGTTGCTGAATCGACTGGTGGGCCAGAAGATCGCTGCCGTTTCTGACAAACCTCAAACAACGCGTTTCAAGATTCAGGGCGTCATCACAAAACCCGAAGGCCAGGTAGTGCTCGTCGATACGCCTGGCGTTCATCAACCGGGCTATGAACTCAACCGTCGCATGATGGCCGCGGTGCAGGATGCGCTCCTCGGCGTCGATCTCGTCTGCCTGATTCGCGATGCGTCTGTTTCAACCGGCAACGGCGATCGCTTCGTGCTCGACCTCGTGAAGCGTTCAGAAAAACCATCGCTCCTGCTGCTCAACAAGATCGACAAACTCGAAGACAAATCTGCGCTTTTGCCGTTGATCGACTGGTATCGAAACGAGCACGAGTGGCGCGAGATCATTCCGGTGTCGGCACTCAAAAACGAGATGACTGACGTGTTGATCGATGCGTGTTTGAAACACCTGCCGGAAGGTGCACCCGTCTTTTCAGAAGATGAACTGACGGATCAAACGTTGCGCGTGCTGGCTGCGGAGATCGTGCGCGAGCAGATTTTGCACGTCACTGGCGACGAGATTCCATACGTCACGGCGGTCGTCACGGAACGTTTTGAAGAAGTTCGCGAGGACTTTGCCCGGATCTTCTGCGTGATTGTCGTCGAGCGTTCTTCGCAAAAGAAGATCGTGATCGGCCGTGGCGCGAGTCGTTTGAAGGAGATCGGGACGCGCGCGCGCAAAGAGATCGAAAGACTGATGGGCCATCGCATTCACCTCGAACTGTTTGTAAAAGTCGAAGAAGACTGGCGCAACCGGGATCAACTGCTGGACGAGTTTGGACTAAGTTGAGCAGCGCAGAAGAAAAGCGTAGCGGATGGTACGCGCTTGACGTCGATCTCGAACCGCAGGCGCGTGAGGCGGTCGAATACGCGCTGATGGAAGCGGCCGCGATGGGAACAGAGACCGTCGAACGTGAAGATGCGTTAACACGGATCACGGGATACTTCTCGGATCCGCCGAGCCGCGAACGAGTGCGCAACGAGTTGTTTGATGCGTTGCAGATTTACGAACTTCCGTCGTCGTCAGTGCGCGACATGAACGTGCGCGAGGTTGCCGAACGCGATTGGCTCGCCGAGTGGAAGCAAAACTGGCAACCGGTGGAAGTGGGACGCTTCATCATTGCGCCGCCGTGGACTGACATCGCCGACGCACCCGATCGTTTAGTCATTCGCATCGAGCCGGGGATGGCCTTCGGCACCGGAACTCACGAAACCACGCGTCTCTGTCTCAACGCCATTCAGAAACATTTTGCGGGCAGCAGTTTTCTTGATGTTGGAACGGGCACAGGAATTCTCGCGATTGCGGCGGCGAAGCTGTCTCCCGAAGCGCGGATCGAAGCCTGTGATACTGACGCGGATGCGATCGAGATCGCGCGTGAAAATGCACGGGCAAATAACGCGGAACAGATCAATTTCTGGGTGGGCTCGATCGATGAAGCCACGGCGTCCGCGGATCTTGTGTGCGCGAATTTAACTGCTGATGTGATTGTTGGGATCGCGCGAACGCTCGTGAGTCTGACGTGCGGCAAGTTGATACTTTCCGGAATACTCGAAACGCAGGTCGAGATGGTCCAGGCGGCGCTTGGTGAGCTGGGAATAACGGAAGTCGAGATCGAGCAGGACGGCGAATGGGTGGCGTTGATCGTCTAGAGAAAATGACTCGTCGAAGATTTCATGCGCCGGTGAGTGCTTTCGATCACGAGAACCGGAGGGTAACGCTCGCCGCTGATGAAGCGCGCCATTTGCGCGACGTGCTGCGGTTGAAAAACGGCGATGAGGTTTACGTCTTCAACGGTGTTGGAAGTGAGTTTCGCTGCACGGTTGTGAACACGAAACGCGACTCCGCCGAGCTTCGGATCGAGTCGGAAGTTAAGCCTGCGAAACCCGAATCACCGATCCGGTTGGAGTTGTGCGTTGCGCTTTTGAAAGGCGAGAAGTTTGACCTCGTGGTCCAGAAAGCGACTGAGCTTGGCGTGACGGGGATCGTGCCGCTCATGACTCGTTACGCAGACATTCACCTGCGCGATGATTCAGACGCAGCGAAGCGTGTTGCACGATGGCAACGGATCGCGTTGGAAGCCGCGAAGCAGTCGGGAAGAGCGTTCGTTCCGGAAGTCAGTTTACCTGCGTCATTCGAATCGGTGTTGGCAGGCACAAGAGACGATGAGCTACGTCTAATGTTTTCAGAACGTGGTGGAAACTCGATAGGCGAAGTGGCAAAAGAGTCGAAAGCGATCACAGCTTTGGTTGGTTCTGAAGGTGGCTGGTCCGACGAAGAGATCGAGCACGCTCGTGCTGCAGATTTTCACATCGTGACACTCGGCGGGCGCATCCTGCGCGCCGAAACTGCCGCAATCGCGATTACCGCGCTTCTCCAGCACCTGTTCGGCGACCTCCGGTAGTTGACCGTAGCGCGTTCGAGGCTCCAAAATGTACCGAACAAAGGCTGAGAAAGGGTCGTTTGGATTCTCATGGCAATCAGTAGAGATGGCGCAGTTGAGAATGCGCGCAAAGATCTGGCAAACCGGCTGAACATCGACCCCGGCGACGTCAAAGAACGGTCCGTTGAAGACTCCGATTTCCCCGATCTGTCTCTCGGCGCGGCAGAGGACGGAGAGATGAGCGGGCAGATGATTACGCCCGGCTGGCGCATCCGCCTCGAAGCGCAGGGCAAAACCTTCGAATACCGCGCTGACAAAAACCAGGTCAGGCTCTACAAGTTTAAGGGCAAGAATTACCGTATTTGATAGGACCTATAGAGCCTATAGGACCTATAAGACCTATAGCTGCAATTCGCTGAGGTAAGACAATGAACCGCAATAACATTTTCATCCATCTCGCTCTCGCGCTCGTCCTCATTCTCGTCGCTGCTTTTGCCGGACAGCTCAACCGGATGCGCAAGCAGTGGAAGCCGGTGCAGATCGTACCCACTGAAGATAAAAAGCGGCCCCGCACCGCTGAAGAGATGGCGCTCAGCGAAGCTCGACCTTCGGGGCGTCCGGAAGTGCTCGTTAAGTTCAAGACGGGTGTCAGCCGTTCGGCAATCGAAGCGTTGACGTTGCGGTTGAACGATCGAATCGAAGATCGGATCGAGCATTCAGCAGGTTGGGAGTCAGTGGACGACCTCGACAATGCTGATGCCGAAGCGATAGTCGCCGAGTACAGCAAACTTCCTGAAGTCGAATACGTTGAACCGAACTTCGAGATCGAACTCTCTGAAGTAGAGGAAGGCAATCCGCTGCTTCCGGTTCTGCCACACGATCCGCAGTTCAACGAGCAGTGGGCCCTCGCCAACTCCGGACAACGCGGCGGCACGCAGGGCGCCGACATCAGCGCCACGCTCGCATGGGCCACCACGACGGGCGACGACGACATCGTCGTGGCAGTGCTCGATAGTGGCGTCGATTACACACACGAAGATCTCATAACCAACATGTGGATGCGTCCTGCGAACATGGCTCCATACCAGGATGCGGAACTCGGACCGGTTGACGACGTCCACGGATTCAATGCGATCGACAACGATTCCGATCCGATGGATGAGAACGGACACGGCACGCACTGCGCGGGCATCATCGGCGCGGAAGGCGAGAACAACCTCGGCATCGCGGGCGTGAACTGGAAGGTCAAGATCATGCCGCTGAAGTTCATGGGCGCGGGTGGTTTTGGAACGACCAAAGACGCGATCGAAGCTATCAACTACGTGATCGATCGAAAGAAAGCGGGCGTGAATGTTCGCGTTATCAGCGCGAGCTGGGGCGGAACGATGAGGTCGCGTGCGCTTGAAGATGTGATTCGAAAGGCTTACGAGAACGACATTCTGTTCGTCGCGGCGGCTGGCAATGCAAGTGTGAACAACGATCGCCGGCCGCACTATCCGTCAAGCTACAACGTGCCGAACGTGATCAGCGTCGCGGCCCTCGATCGGAACGATCAACTGGCGAAGTTTTCGAATTACGGCGCGAAGAGCGTAGCGATTGCAGCGCCTGGGGTTGACATTCTGAGCACGTGGCTGGGAAACGCGTACGAAGAGAAGTCGGGGACGTCGATGGCGACGCCGGTTGTTTCGGGTGTCGCAGCGCTGATTCTCGCCGAGAACCCACGGATGCCGGTGGATGAATTGCGGAGCAGGATTCTGGGCGCCGTGGATCCCCTGGCCGTGTTGAAAGGAAAGACCGTTACCGGCGGGCGCATCAACGCCGCTAAGGCGCTTGCTGATTAGCAGAAAACCTTAGACAGGATTACAGGATTTTCAGGATTAACAAGAAAGAATACTCACAAAAAGAAATCTTGTTAATCCTGAAAATCCTGTAATCCTGTCTAAGGTTTGAATCCTGGCTTAAGGCTGCGTTAGTTTCTTTTTGCCCTCGAGTGCTTCTTTATAAGCACCGCCGCGCACGTCGCCGATCTTTATCGCCTCATCGAATTGCTTCACAGCCTCGGCATTATTTTCCAAAAACGCATTGATCCTGCCCATCGACTCATGCGCTCTCGACATCAACGCCTTGTCAGTCTCAGGCGATGAAGCCGCAATCGCCATCCGGTAATGCCCGAGCGCGCGGTTCAAACGTTCCGCCTGCACCTGCTCGTCCGTGGCGTCCATCGCACCAAGACTCGCCGCGCGTCCCAACGCGAAAAAGATGCGCGGCTCGCCCGGATACTCCTGCAGCATCTCACGCAAACGCGCCTCGGCTCCGTTGTAATCCTTGCTGCCTAAAGTGTCTTCAATCGCCCCGAGATTTCGCACCAGCGCCGCTTCACGGCCACTAACCTCGGTCGCAACTTCCGACTGCGCCTTCCGCGACGCAGCACGCGCCTCTCGCGCCGCACGCGCTCGCTGAACCACGTCCGCATACTCAGCCGGACGCTTCGCTTCACGTGCCGGATCAAACGACGCAATCATGTCAGGAAAGAAGTTTGCGAGATCGAAACCAGCGTCTTCGATACCTTTCAACTGGTCAGCAAAGTAGAACGCGAGCACCGCGCCTTTTTCATAATCCTCGGCGAGACGCGCAACCGTTTCTTCCTGGATCAACTTGATCTCTGCCTGCGCAGTCTTGCCGAGCGCCGCGCGATCGCCTTCAGTCTTTACGTTCGTCATTGCCGCACGCGTCTCGCGCGTCAGGCTCTGAATCCTTCTCGACTCTTCGTAACGCGCGTCGGCAGCAGTCACAAGCGAACGGGCCACGCTCAAAAACACGTCCGGACCAACTTCCGCGCCCGCTTTCTGCCGTTCGTTCAAAAGCTGCTTGAGATGTTCGCGACGCTGCGCGATGTCTCTGTTGAAACGCAACACGAGCGCATCGATCACATACTGAAGATAAGCACGCCGCAATTCCGACGACGTCGGATCCGTTCCCTCAGGAACAACTGCGTAGTAGTCGTCGCCGATGATGCGAAAGTTTATCGCGCCCCGCGGTGCGAGCAGATCCGGCAGTATAAAAAAGCGGCGCTCTTTCTGACGAAACTCGTAGACCTTTTTGTCGCTCTTCTTCTTCGGATCTTTAACCTCGACGCGCTCCTGTGAAACGGTGATTGGCCGTGTGTGCAAGTACGTCAGGAGCGATCGGACCATCTCCGTCGCCGGGGCTCGCAGACGGTCGCCTTCAGCCTGGTAAGCACGAACATACGAAACCATCTGCTCGTCAATTCGTGAACGCCGGTAAAACTCCTGGACGAGCGGCGCAAAATCGAGCACTTCGAGAAGTCCGGCAGGCAAATCTTCGGAACGCGGCGGCGCCTCGAGACCTGGCGTGGGACCAAGCGCGAGCGCGAGCGAGACGTAACGCGCCGCCTGGTCGGCAGGCGTCGCGGGCGCGGGCAGCTTGTTGCGCTCGTAGAAAGTTTTCATCCGACTGCGCAGATCGGGGTCGAGGTTTGCCAGGTCGCTGCGCAACTTCGCGCGAAATGTGGATGGAGCCCGGCCCGTATCGTGACCGGCAGCTTCGAGGGCCGCCATCACCACGATCAGCCGCTGGTCTACCTGAAAATCAACACCGTACTCGGAAACCTCAAAAGGAGTCCCCTCTCGCTGCTGCACCGTCTGCGCCGCAACTGCCACAGCCGCCACACTAATACACAAAAGAATGGTAAATACTTGCCTCATAAATCCTGTTCTTGATCCGTGCTAGTCCGCGAAGATCTACGCCGCAACAGGCGCAATGTTAACGGATATGCCAGTAGCGAACAAACGACCGACAGGGCCATGGCGCCGACAGTAAACGGCCAAACGATGTTCCAGCTTTGCAGGAACAACTGCCGGTAATAGTCACCGGAAAAGATGCTGGGACTCGTAAGAAGGTTTAATCCCTCCTCGGGAATTCGCAGCGGGCGACCCAGCAGAAACGCGCCAATCGCGTACGAAGCGATGATGATCGGAACGAGCGTCAGGAAAGGATTGTTGATGAAAGTGCCGGTATAGATTGCGATCTTGTTGAAGCGAAAGAGGAACGCCAGCGCCGTCGCCATGATCGTGTGGAGGCCGAGAAACGGTGAGAACGCGATGAAAACGCCGATAGAAAAAGCAAGCGCCGTCCGCTCGGGTGGATCGTCGATCGCAAGCAGACGGCGAAATGCAGCACGAAACATTATGTAAGAACCGTACTAATAGGTCCTACAGGTTCTATTCGTCCTATAGGTCCTATTAACGACGGCTTGCAACTCACTGAAAACTCTTCAATGCCTCAGCTTCGTTTTCGTAAGCATCGAAGACCGTAAGCAGTTTGGTGATCACCAGCAGGTTCTGAACTCGATCGGTCAGGTTCAGCAACTTGAGCTGGCCACCCTGGCGGCTCACAGTTGTGTAGTTGGCAATCAACTCGCCGATCCCGGTCGAGTCGATGTACTTGACCCCGCCAAGATTCAGCAGAATCTTGTTCTTGCCCTGGTCAACCAACTTGCGGATGCCGTCGCGCAGGGCAACAGCACCTTCACCAATCCGCACTTCGCCACTCAGATCGAGAATGGTTACGTCTCCCGCCGGCCGTGGTCTCACATCGAGTTCAGGCATTACTTTCTCCGATCAACTACTAGCTCCAAACATCTATTTGAAACTGTTGAGCGCGTCGGCTTCACTTTCGTAAACGTCGAACACGGTCAGAAGCTTCGTTATGGTCAGCAGATCCTGAAGTTTTTGCGTGAGGTTGAGCAGCTTGAGCTGGCCCCCCTCTTTCCCGATCGCGGTGTAACTCGAGACGAGTTCGCCGATGCCGCTGGAGTCGATGTAGCCGACACCCGCAAGGTTCAACAGGATGCGCTTCTTGCCTTCTTCGAGAAGCCGGCGAATGGCCGTGCGCAGTGCCACACTTCCCTCGCCGATGGTTATCTTCCCGCTCATATCAAGCACGGTTACATCTCCGGCCTGACGTTCGTTGATATTCAACTCAGCCATTTTAAGAAATCTCCTTTATGCAATTGCGATTTAACGTCGCTTGAGCATGCGCACCGTTGTACCCCCGCCCGGTCTAATCGACCAATCGACTTCGTCCATAAAACTGCGCATGAAAAAGATGCCACGGCCCGAGGTTTTTAAGATGTTCTCTTGTGCAGTTGGATCTGGGACTTCTTCCGGGTTGAATCCTGCCCCCTGGTCGTGCACGCTGATTTCAACCGCGTCAGGCGAGCTCTTCAGTGTGATCTCTACAATCTTGTCTTCAGCCTGACGATTGCCGTGAAGCACGGCGTTGGTAACGGCCTCGCGCACGGCCATGTCGATACCAAACGCAGCGTCATCACTGACCCCTGAACGGCCTATAAAATCAGCAACCGCGGCGGCCGCGGCGGCAACCGTATCGATGCGGCTGGGCAAACTTAACTCGGTCGTCTCTACGGTCACAGCTCGTATGCATGACCTCTCCGAAAGCCACTGCGCGAGGACTCTGGCTGCTTTCTAATACTTATCAGACACTTATCAGGAGTTTGAGGATGTAACACGCGCGCTATGTGCATGTCAAGAATAGGTCTTATAGGACTTATACGACCTACAGGTCCTATACGACCTATTTTGCTTTACAGCACAAACCCCAGGCTCTTCAGAGTCCGATCGAGGTCGTCGAGATTGAGTGGCTTGGCGAGATACTTGTTGCATCCGGTTTCGAGTGCCGCTTCTTCCATGCCGTAAACGTCGTAAGCAGTGATGGCGACAATCGGGATCTGGTCTCCTTCACCCTCGAGTTCGCGCAGGTGTTTGACCGCTTCCAGGCCGTCCAGAACCGGCATGTTCAGATCCATGACTATCAAACTCGGCTTGTATTGCCGCGCCATTTCGAGTGCCTGCTGCCCGTCTTCGGCCTCATACACTTTATAGCCCTTCATTTCGAACGCGCGCTTCAGCATAATGCGCGTATCGTGCGAGTCTTCCGCTACTAACACCGTAGGATAAAGTATTGCAGATACAGCTACAGCTTCCGGATGGGCAACCGTCATTGTTCTGATTCAACTTTCCGGGGGAAACGCCAAACGGGGGAATGTAATCTGGGTGACATAATCTAACATAGCCCGACTCAAGTTGTCCCGTACCGCACACGCAACAGATATGCAACTCAAGCGCGCAACATCCATCAACGGCCATTTACGCTTACCCGGCGATAAATCCATCTCGCACCGGACGGCCCTGATTGCCGCACTGGCGTCGAGTAAATCGGAGATCTCCAACTTTTCCACGGCCCGCGACTGCGCCTCAACCGTCTCGTGTCTTCAGGCTCTCGGCGTCTCGATTGAAGTTAGAAACAATACACTTACGTTCGCAGGTGACCAGAAACTTGTCACACCATCAGCGCCGCTCGATTGCGGAAACAGTGGTTCGACACTGCGGATACTCGCCGGCGTTCTGGCGGGACACGATCTCACTGCGACACTCACCGGAGATGAATCGTTGAGTTCGCGGCCGATGCGGCGGATCATCGAGCCTCTCGAACTGATGGGTGCAAGGATCGAAGCCACTGACGGCCAAGCGCCAATCACGATCCACGGGACTGCTCAACCCGTTCCAATTACTTACAAACTCCCGGTCGCAAGCGCGCAGGTGAAATCAGGGATACTGTTTGCCGCGTTGAACGCCCACGGCCGCACCACCGTGATTGAAACTTCGAAGTCGCGCGATCACACCGAACGGCTGTTCAACGGTTTTGGCGTTCCTGTAATCACAAATCCGGACTTGTCCGTGACGCTCGATGGTCCGGCACGTTTCGAGGGCGGAGCGATCACGATCCCGGGCGACGTTTCGTCTGCTGCGTACTTCGTCGCCGCGGCAATGCTGTTGCCGGAATCGAAACTGACGATCGAAGGCGTGGGTTTGAATCCGACGCGTGCGGAGTTTCTGTCGGTGCTGAGCTCGTGGGGCGCAGACATCACGACGACGGATGTACAAACTGAACGAAACGAGCCGTTTGGAAAGATTTACGTTCGTGGCGGTATCGGCAAAACAGCGAGCGAGGATGAACGAACGTTGACGCGATCGATGATTCCTTCGTTAATCGACGAACTACCGTTGCTGGCGGTCGTGGCTTCACAAATCGAGGGTGGTATCAGAATCCGCGATGCCGGTGAGTTGCGGCTTAAAGAAAGCGACCGGCTTGCTGCGACGGCGCACAACCTGCGCGCAATGGGCGCGGACGTTGAAGAGTTTGAAGATGGACTCGCGGTCTCGGGACCAGCCCAATTACGCGGCGCATCGATCGACTCTTTCGGCGATCACCGGATCGCGATGGCGTTCTCTGTCGCGGCGCTCATCGCCGATGGCGAAACGGAGATCGCAGGCGCCGAATGCGTCGAGATCTCGTTTCCGGAATTCTATGGACTGCTAGAATCGGTGACCGTTAGATGAAGCCAATCGTGATCACCGGTTTTATGGGTTGCGGCAAGTCGAAAGTCGCGCGCGAGCTTGCGCGCCATCTCAACGTGTTGTTCGTCGATCTTGATGAGAAGATCACGCAACGAGAAGGACGATCACCCGCACAACTGATCGTCGAAGATGGCGAGCGTGCGTTTCGGGCTATTGAATCGAACACACTCCGCGAAGTACTAAACACCAAAGCCGCCGGCGTGATCGCACTCGGCGGCGGTGCATGGATCGAAGAAGTAAACCGCGTGATGGTCGAACAGCACGGGTGCACAAGTGTGTGGCTCGACGTTCCGTTCGAAGTCTGTTGGTCCAGGATCGAAACGTCCGTTGAAGATCGGCCGCTCGGCAGAACGAGAAGCCAGGCGCTTGAGCTTTACAATCGCCGCCGGCCGATCTACCAGCTCGCAAACGTCCGCATCGAGGTGCGAGGTGATGAATTTATCGATCACCTCGTAACCCAAATAAAATCCGTGTTATCCGCGTAAATCCGCGGCTAGAATTTGTACTTCAACGCAAACTGCATCTGTCTCGACGAACCTGAATCTCCCGTCGGAAACCTTGTGTTCGTGATCTGTCCGAAGTTTGCCGTCCCAACAACGCGCCCCGGCTGTCCGAAGTTCGCGTGATTGAACAAGTCAAACACTTCCCACCTGAACTCAATCAACTGCGTCTCAGTCAACTTCGTTCGCTTAATCACCGAGAAGTCAGTGTTGTTGAATCCTGGTCCAATCACAACGTTGCGGCCGAGATTCCCGAAGCGTCCCACCGGCACGACAAACGGCGAAATATCAAACCAGCGATTCGGCGTTCCGAGAATCTCGATTGGACCAGTCACATCAGGTCGAACGGTGTTGTTCGTGCCCGTGAAGCCTGCGTTGTTGACCACGATGTTCACCGGATTGCCGCTCTGCGACTGAACAATCGTCGACAGTTGCCAGCCCTCCACCAAAGCATTGCCGCGGAACGGCAACTCGTAAAGCCCGCTGATCACGAAGCGATGCCGCGCATCGAAATCAGAAAGCCCGCGACTGCCGCGCAGGTTGTAACTGTCCTGAATAACCACGCCCTGGCTGTTCAGCGAGTTGTAGTCGATCGACTTCGAGAACGTGTACGAAGCATTGAACTGCAAACCGCGCGACAGGCGTTTGTTCGCCGTCAGCCAGAGCGCGTTGTAGCTCGAGTTTCCACCGCTCTCGACCTGCACGATGTTGTTCAGCGTCGCGCCCGGACGAATCAGACTCGATGGTGAGACCGATTGAAACGGCCGCACGCCGCTGATCGGCTGATTGATGTTTCGCGAGATGCGCAGGTGCGTGCCCTTCGTGCCGAAGTAGCCAACAGTCACGGCGAGATCTCTGCCCAGTTCACGTTGAATGTTCAGGTTCCACGACTGCGTGTAAGCGTTGTCGAAGTCGTGAACAACGCTGCTCGGCGCGAGACCGGCGAGTCCCGCGGTTTGCTCTGCGTCGTGGAAGTGAATCAGACCGGTAAACGTCAGCGGTTGTGCGAACGGCGGATTCGACGCCAACGGCGTAACGACATTCGTCACCGGTTGATCGGTAAGAATCGCGTAAGCCGCGCGTACGGAAGTCTTGCCGTCGTCAAACGGATCCCACGCGATGCCGAGACGCGGTTGAAAGTTCTTGTTGTTTTCGTGATAGACCTCGTCGACCCCCGAACCGACCCGGACGAGCGAACGTGTCGCGGGATCGAAGACGACGAAGCGATCGAAACGTTCGGTCGGCGTCATGTTCCAGTCGTAACGCAAACCCAGCTCGAGCGTCAGGTTCGGCCGCACCTTGTAGTTGTCCTGCACGTAAAGCCCGAACGCGTTCTGAATGATCGCGCTGGAACGATCGCCGGTGGTGACGCTGAATGAGTTGGCGTTACCGTGGATGAAACTGTTGACGTTGGGGAAAGCAAACGTGCCCGTGTCGAGCGTGAAGTTGTTGTTGTAGAACCGCCTCGCTTCACCGCCAAACTTGAACGAGTGGTTTCCTCGCAAGTAGTTCAGCGTATCGGAAACGACGACAGTCGTGTCGGCACGGCCCTGCGGAAAACCGGCTGGACCACCGATGTTGAAGTTGAAACCGGTGATGCTGATCTGCGGCAGGCCAATCGGCTGATCGATACCGTTTTCGATCCCAAAGTCATCGGGGTTCACCTGCAGGTTCGGCGTAAACGTGATGTTGATGCGATTGAAGCCGAGTCGAGCTTCGTTGGTCAGGTTTGGACCAAAGATGTGCGTCTCGTTCAACGTAAAGATCTGACGGCGTGACTGTCGCGTATCACCGAAACCGGGAAGCGTGTTGCCCTGGAGATTCGGTTCGCCGCGTCGATCGCGCTGGAACGCGTAATAGCCGTGCAGTCGATCCTTCGCGCTGAACTCATGACTCACGTCGCCCGTCCACTGATCGATGTCGACCGGCGCAGTGCCTGATCCTGCAAACCTCGCAACAGGAACACCGTTGACGATGTCGATGCTGGTTGGTCGCGGAATCAAGGGCAACAGCAGCGCCACAGTTGGATCGTCAACCTGAGCACGTTGCGCGTCAGTCAGGACGTTGCTGTTGAGCGTCAGTCCCTGGCGTTGTCGCAATCCTTCATAACTGAAGAAGAAGAACGTCTTGTTCTTGCCCTTATAACTAAACACTGGTCCACCCTCGCCGAAGCGAGGAAGGTTGATTGGACCACCAATGTTGAGACCGAATTGATTACGCTTGAACGGCGGCTTGCGAGCGTCGAAAAAATTGCGCGCGTCGAGCGCTTCGTTTCGCAGAAACTCGAAGAACTCGCCGTGATACTCGTTGGTGCCGGAGCGTGTGGCAATGTTCACGATCGCGCCGGAGTTGCGGCCGTATTCGGCGCTGAACGTTGAATTGTCTACTTTGAATTCCTGGACCGTATTGATTGAAGGTTGAAACGTGATCTGGTTCTGGACCATGTCGTTGAGATTGACGCCATTGATCATGAAGTTCACGGTGTCTTCACGACTGCCCGCGGTATTGAACGCAAACGATCCCTGGCCGCGCAGTGGCGCTGTCAGAAATCCGTTTTGCGGCGGCGTCACGGAGCCTGGAATCAAGAGTCCGAGATCGACAAAGTGACGGCCGTTGAGTGGAATTTCCTGCACCGTGCGCTGGTTGATGACTGTGCCGACTGAAGTCGTTGTAGTTTCGATCACCGGCACATCCGATGAGACCAGGACCTGCTCGGTGAGCGCGCCGATTTCCATTTGAAAGTTTTGGACCACGGTTCGTGCGACCTCGATCGTCACCTGATCGGCGACCTGCGTCTTGAAGCCAGTGATCCTTACCTCGACGGTGTAGAGGCCAACGGGTAATGCAGCGAACTGATAGTTGCCGTCGTTGTCGGTTTGCGTGGTGCGTTCTGTAGCGGTGTTTCTGTTTCTGGCTAAGACCGTCGCGTTTGGAAGGACGGCTCCTTTCGCGTCGGTGACGGTGCCCTGAAGGGTTGCGGTTGATTGGGCCAATGCTGACGGAGTCGCAAGGAGAGCGGCTACCAGCATCAAGACCGGGAAGAGCAATGCGTCTCGTTTGCCTGGCATAAAAACCTCCTGACGTCGCTGGGCTGATGTTGAAGGGAGGAGATAAAACGCGTGAGGCAATGAGGATGCCGTAGACCACGATCGCGTCGGACGGATTTTTCTTAGCAAAACTCCGACGCGATCAGTGACTACGATCCAAAAACAACAAGGCTATCCGAAATCCACGAATTCAGCGTTTCAGATACTCGCGCAACATCTTATACATCTGATCGAACGATTCCGCACAGAACAGCATCGCCTGGTAGTGCGTCGGATCGTAGACGTGGTTTGCCGCGGCTTCGAGATCGAGTGGTCTCAACTCGGCTTTGTGCATCTCGGCCAACTCTCCGGCTGACGACAGCAAGCCGGTTCCGTACGCCTTCACTTTGCCGTCTTCGCGCAACACGCCAAACTCGATTGTGAACCAGTAGACACGTGCGAGACGATCGAGTTCGTGCGGGTCGTGTGTGCGTCGCACCGCTTCGCCAAACAGTCGATTCAACTCCGCGAAACGCGTGCTCGCGAGCGTGACCGCGTGGCCGATGATTTCGTGGGCCACGTCGGGTTCGGGTGTGTAGAGCGGTGTGGAGTGATGTCGGATGTACTGCGTCGAAAGAAAGACGCCGCGCGCGAGTGATTCGAGAAAGATGCGCGGTTCGACTAGTCCGGCAACGGGTTCGAGCCTGAAGCCGCTGATGGCTTCCACTTTGCGGCTGACTTCGTCGAGTTGCGGAATGCGATCGGTGCCGAAATCGAGACGCTCGACGCAGTCGAGATACTCGGCGCAGGCGTGTTCTCGATGAGCCGGGCGGAGTGCTTGCCAGATCGTTTTCCAAACGCCGTGTTCAAGCTCGGTGTATGGCGCGGTGGGGATGGGTGAGCCGGAACGATAGCTCATGGCGATCTCGGCGATGGCGTTGCGTCGCGCGCGATATTCCTGATCGCGGAAGCCGGGGTGATCCGGATCGAGCTTCACGAGCGTGACATGATCGAGTAAGGGTATTGGAGTTTCGATTTGTGTGATCACTGTGTTTTGACCTCGGGGGTTAAAACAAAACGGCCACCAATCCTTCTGGGATTGATGGCCGGTTTTGGAAATTTGTCTTTGGTGCTACATCACTGCACGTCGACAGCCCATCGCCTGACCGTCCCTCCCATAGGAGAGCGGGCGGTAATAATAACAATAGCGATAGAGGCGTTGACTCATGTCGACTCCTGGCAGGAGAGGATACGCGCGGTCTCAACTATCCGTCAAGCTTTTCCGCGAAAATCCGCGTTCATCCGTGGCTATTTTAGTTTTAAGGTTTGGCGCGAGTCGAAGAATTCAGCCCAGGCGTCGCCATTCTCCTCCAGCAGCTCCGGAACATTGACGATCGTGAAATCGCTAATCTTCACGCCCTCCTTGATCTGCTCCCACGTCAACGGCATCGACACGGTCGCCTTCGGCTTCGCACGCGCAGTAAACGCCGACGCCAAACTCTTTCCTCTCGCGTTCTGCATCCAGTCAACATAAACCTGCGTGCTCTTGCGCTTCGCGATCGTCCTCTCAACCGTCGCGATCCGTGGCGCGCGTCCCGCAACTTCACTCGCAAACAGTCGCGCAAACTCCGCAACCTTGTCGTACTCATTTGCCGGCTTCAGCGGCACATAAATATGAATCCCCGACGAACCCGACGTCTTCGGAAACGCCTGCAGCCCGATCTCATCCGCAACCTCTTTCACAACCAGCGCCACCTGCAACACGTTTTCCCACGGCGCACTCTTTGGATCCAGATCGATCGCGATCCAGTCAGGCTTGTCGAGCTTCTTCACCGTCGAATGCCACGGATGCTGTTCGATGGTTCCGAGCGTGACGAAGTGGACCAGCGACGCGACGGTCGTGAAGACGCCGTAATCGAGCTCGCGTCCTTCCTGGTTTACGAGATGTGCGGTCTTTATGAACTCCGGCGCGGTGTCGAGGTCCTGCTGGAAAAACATCGGCGCCTTGATGCCGCGCGGCCATCGCTGAAGAATCGCCGGACGATCGCGCAGGTACGGCATAATGTAATCCGCGACTTTCAGGTAGTAGCTGATCAGATCAAACTTGGTGAGCTTTTCGTCGGGCCAGTAAATTCGATCGAGACTCGTAACCGAAACCTGCTCGCGCCCGATCTTCAACTGAAGATCGCCTTTCGGCCGTTCGAGGCTGAGAAACTCCTCGACCGTGATAACGGTTCCGCTTTTTTGTTTTTGTCTTTTTACCGCCATCAACTGTCGTATCCGTGCGGGTGCGTCTGCATCCAGCGCCACGCCGACTCGATGATCATTCCGAGATCCTGAAACTGCGGCTGCCAGCCCAGCTCTTTTTTGATCTTGTCGGAACTCGCAACCAGCACGGCAGGATCGCCGGGCCTGCGTGGTCCCATGCGAACAGGAATTTCTTTCCCCGTCACCCGACGCGCCGTGTCGATCACGTCGCGCACGCTATAACCATCGCCGCCGCAGCCGAGATTGTAAATGCCGCTTTGTTCCGACAACACGTCGAGCGCGAGAATATGCGCGCGCGCAAGATCGATCACGTGAATGTAATCGCGAATACACGTGCCGTCGGGAGTCGGATAATCTTCGCCGTAGATCTCGACGTGCGAGCGTTTACCCATCGCCGCCTGCAACGTGATCGGAATGATGTGCGTTTCCGGATCGTGATCTTCGCCGCACTTTTCGGTTGCACCTGCGGCGTTGAAGTATCTCAGCGATGCGTACCGGAGCTTGTACGCGCGTTCGTACCAGTGCATCGCGTGTTCGAAAGCGAGTTTGGTTTCGCCGTATGTATTGGTTGGAGTGGTAGGAGCGGTTTCGTAGATCGGCTGCGATTCAGGCTCGCCGTACGTGGCCGCGGTTGAGGAGAAAACGATCTTGCTGACGCCGCAGTCGCGCATGGCGTCGAGCAGGACGAGGCCGGCGACGACGTTGTTGTGGTAATACTTCGCGGGCGCCTCGACCGACTCGCCTACGAGTGACGATGCAGCCATGTGGATGACTGCTTCGATACGATGCTCGTTGAGCGTTTGCTGAAGCTTGCCCGCATCGAGTAGGTCTCCTTCGACAAACTTCGCGCCTTCGACGACTGCTCCAGCATGTCCCTTGGTCAGGTTGTCGTAAACAACAACCTCATGACCATCGCTAACCAACTGTTCGGTGACAACACTGCCAATGTAGCCGGCGCCGCCGGTTACAAACACACGCATACGACAACCCCCTTGAACTGATGATGTAATTTGTTAAAGCCTGAAATCGTGTTGTCAGGTGGTGACGACGTTCGGCTGAGGGGTTGCCGCGTCTGCCTGCAGAGAATCTGACGGCACGTAAAAAAGAATTCGACCACAGTTATCGCAGGTTAGGATCTCCTCGCCACGCCTGATCTCGGCCATCACCTGCGGACGAAGCGCCATGAAACACGCGCTGCACGAACGGTTGCGCGCTTCGGCAACTGCGATTCCGTCGCGAATCCGCGCCCGAATCCTCGAGTAAAGATTGCTCATCGGTTTTGACAGGTTTGCAAACACTTCTTCGCGCTCTTTGCGAGCGACTGCCAGTCGTTCGTCGATGGTCCCGGTTTCATCGTCAAACGCTTTGAGCCGGGCTTCGCGATCGGAGTTTAAGCTCGCGATCTCCGCGGCGCGTTCGTTCAAAGCTGCTTCGGCTTGTTCGAGCGTTTCGAGTTGCTCGAGGATCTGGGTTTCCAGTGCCGAAATCAGCTTCCTTGCGGCGTCGGCTTCGCGGATGGCGGCGGTGTACTCATCCTGCTTCTTCGACGACATCAAGTTTCGTTCTGCGCGTTCAACTCGGCCTCTCTGTTCGACGACTTCATTCTCGAGGCGGGCGCGCGTGTGCCTGGCTTCGTCGCGGCGATTTTCAAGCGCCCTTATTTCAAAGGCGCGCTGATCGAACTCTCTTTCGATCTCGGCGCGCCTTTCTGGAATCGCTTTTTGGTCTGTTTCTAGTTTTCGTATAGTCGTATCAAGATTCTGTAAAGCAATTAACTTCTGTAATTCCGCTCTCATCGTGCGCGATCATCACATAATCGAGAGGTTTCACGCAAGTATAGCGAAGAAGAGAATAGGTCCTATAGGACTTATAGGACCTATATTCCTGACCCTTCCTATTAGATCGGGGTTCGCACCGATCTGATCCGCGGGCGCGGCGTCACGCGCACGCGCGGCAGATTGATGTTGATCGACGGAATCGCGATATCGATTTCCGGCATTGCCGGAAACTCAATCCGCGGGATCACGATCCGGCGTCCGACCTGCGGCTCGCCCATCGTGCCCGAAAACCCGGCACCTTCCTTCGGCGTCACCCGGATCGTCTGTTGCGACTTGTTCCGGATCACCGTGAGCGTCACCTCGCCTTCCTTCTTGCGACCGATCACACGCGAGATGTCGCCCGGTGAATCGACTGCTTCGCCGTCGACTGCCGTGATCACGTCACCCGCTCTCACACCCGCCTTCGCTGCTGGTCCATCGTCCGTAACCGCAGTCACGAGGACGCCTTTGCCGCCAGTGACGCCAAAGTAGTCGGCGAGCTGTTTCGTCAACTGCATCGTGCTCACACCAATCCGGCGACTGTTCTGAAGAAAAAACTGAAAACCGTCGTTGTTGTGAAAATCTCCCTCGATCACCGGGCCTTCCCACTTGAAAACCTTCGGATCGGTGTCTTTGAATGTCCACGCCCGCGGCTCGCCCGACAACAGATCACGCACGAGGCTCGAGTTGTTTCGCTTGCCGATCGTTGCCGTGACTTCCTGCTCCGCACCTCCACGACTGACCGTCACTCTCACGTTGTGGTCGGGAGCCATTTCGGAAATGAGTCGATTCAGTTTGCGAACGCTGTTAACGTTCTCTCCATCGATTCGCAGGATGACGTCATCTTTTCGGATGCCGGCCTTCTCGGCGGGACTGTCTTTGATGACCTGCGTCACGCCGACGCCGCGCACCTGGTTCATGCGATAGCGACCGACGTTCTCGTTGTTGATGTTTTCAGCGTAGACGCCGAGATAACCGCCGCCATCAACGAAAATGGAAAAGTTGTGCTCGAAAGGTTCGACGTCAGCCGGGGGTGACGGAGGGGCCGGCGCCGGTGCAGGCTGTTGGGCGATAGCGATACCCGCAGCCAGAATGATAGCGGCCAAAAGACCGATCAAATACTTTGCTTTCATGCAGAATTTCCTCCGGAAGAGTTTGCGCTTTACACGCATGGTCCGAGGAACGGTTCCAAAAAAAATCTGAGTTTTAAATCCGCGTCATCAGCGGCTTGTAAACTTCGCGGGGACCACTCAGTTCGAGAGCGATCTTTCCTTCGGTGTGAGCCATGTCGAGGTGGGCGACGGCTTCAGAGACTGACAGGAACCGGTGTACATCATCAACTTTCGGAAACATCTCCAGCGCCACGTCCCAGGCCGTGACACCAGTCTTCGCAACCAGCCCGATCACTTGCGCCTGCCGATCCTGAAACGCGCGGAAGTAGCGGTGAAACAGTTCTTCGTAATCGCGTATCGGCTCGCCGTGCCCGCCGTAAACCAGCGTGGGCGAAAACGATCGCAAACGCGCGATGCTGACCATGTATTCCGCGAGGGACGGAAACCGCCGCGAAGGATCGATCGGATCCGGCGACAACACCGGGTTCGGCGTAACTCGCTTCAGCACGCAATCGCCGGCGATGATCGTGCGATCCGCTTCACGGAAGAACGAACACGAACCCGGCGTGTGCCCCGGCGTATGAAGAATGCGTAAACTTCCCGACTCAAATTCGAGTTCACCCTCGTCCCACAGCGCGCTGTATTCGTCGTCGGCAAAGGAGTCGGCATACTTTCGCATGCGATCGTAGAGGCCGCGCATTCGGTCGATCTCTTCCTCGGGAACACCCGCGCGTTCGAGCAACGCACGATGCTCTTCATACTCGAGTCGACTATGCCGGTGACCGGTCTCCCAGTTGTGAACAAACACTTCCGCGTCCTTCGCTTCGTCGCGCAGCGACCTCGCGAGTCCGCAATGATCTTCGTGTGCGTGCGTGAGCACGATGCGCCGCAGATCGGAGACGAGAAAACCCGCGCTGCGCAAACCTGCGCGCAGCGCGTCAATGGCCTCTTTGGTCTTAGGGCCCGTGTCGATAATCGTCAGCGGATCTTCGGCGATCAGGTAGACGTTGACGGGCCCGATGTAGAAGGGCGTGGGAACTGAAATTGGGATTATGCGCATTTGCGCTGATCCGTTCGTCGCTTTAGTAGATCCACTTGTTCGCGGCGATCAGATCGTTCGCAATGCGCTGCCGCGCGGCAACTGTGTTTACCGGTTGCCACTTCGTGAACCGCCGCAAAGCAGCCAGGAGCGTTCGCAACTCATCGCCTTCGGCCATCGCGGCAAGCGTGTCTTTCGCCCGCGTTTCAATGCGCTCGACCGCGTCGTTGCAAAACACGCTGGTCATGTCGAGATACCGCGCCGCGGCTTTTTCACCTTGCGACGTCGCGAGCTTGCGCGCGCGCAGGATCGCAGTTTCCATCGCGTACGTGTCCATGATGATGTCTGCGATACCCATCAGGATCTCCTGCTGATCGGCGAGCTTCATCATGTACTTCTGCGCGGCCGTGCCGAGCGTCATCAACGCGACTTTCTTCGCATTCTTCGTTAGTTTTTCCTCCGCCGCGAGCAGTCCGTCGTCATCGTCGTAACCACCGATCTGCGGCGACAACACTTCATCCATCAATGCCTGCGCCGCCGGCAACAACGCGAGGTTGCCGCTGAGTGCGCTCTTCATCAAACGACCCGGAATGAGCATGCGATTGATCTCATTCGTGCCTTCGAAGATGCGATTGATGCGCGAGTCGCGATACGCACGCTCGGCAGGATAGTCGGCTGAGTAGCCGTAGCCGCCGTAAATCTGGACCATCTCATCGGCGACGAAATCGCAGTATTCCGAAAGTGCGACCTTGATGATCGAACACTCGGCTGCGTACTCCTCGATCGCGCGCAGCCGCGCGTCGAGGTCTTTCGAGTCGACCGCGCCGATCCCCGCCTCGATCATTCCGAGCGTGCGATAGATCATCGACTCGCCGACCCACGTGCGAATCGCCTGTTCCGCAAGCTTCGACTTGATCGCGCCAAACGACGAGATCGACTTGCCAAACTGTTGCCGCTCGTTTGCGTAACGCACTGACTCATGGACCATCAGCTTCATGCCGCCGATGCACATCGCGCCGAGTTTGAAGCGACCGATGTTCAGCACGTTGAAAGCGATCTTGTGGCCTTTGCCGACTTCGCCGAGCAGGTTTTCAACCGGCGTGCGCACGTCCGAAAGCACGAGCGCCGTGGTGCTCGAGCCTTTGATACCCATCTTGTGTTCTTCGGCGCCGGAAGTCAGTCCCGGTTGGCGCTCGACGATGAACGCGCTGAACTTGTCGCCGTCGACTTTTGCAAAAACGATGAAGATGTCGGCGAAGCCGCCATTGGTGATCCACATCTTCTCGCCGTTCAGAATGTATTCCTTGCCGTCGTCACTCAGCCGTGCGGTCGCCTTGCCCGCCATCGCGTCGGAACCTGCGCCTGCTTCGGTCAACGCGTAAGCAGTGATCAACTCACCCGCCGCGATCTTCGGCAGGTACTTTTGCTTCGCTGCGTCAGTCGCGAAATAAACGATCGGCAAAAGGCCGATACCGCTTTCCGCGCCGAGCGTGGTGGCGAACGAAGCGGAGCGCCCGATGTTTTCGCCGATGAGCGCGCCGCTCGTCTGGTCCAGGCCCAGCCCGCCGAAATCTTCCGGGATGTTTGCGCCGATCAAGCCGAGTTCAGCCGCTTTACCGACAAGTTCGCGCGCGAGTTTCCAATCGTGCTTCTCGAGTTCGTCGATACGAGGCACGACTTCGTTGTCGACAAACTGCCGCGTGGTGTCGGCAATCATGCGATGCTCTTCGGTGAAATCTTCCGGCGTGAAGATCTCCTCCGGCGTGCGCTCCTCGATCAGGAACGAGCCACCTTTGATGATTTTTTTCTGTTCGGCTACGGCTGACATCGTTTTATCTCCTCTTCAATCGGTCGATCAAAATCCGTGTAATCCGCGGCTAACTGATTCTCTCAAAAATGCCGGCGGCGCCCATGCCACCGCCGACACACATCGTCACCATTCCGTATCTTCCGTTGCGGCGCTCCAGCTCGCGCAGGATGCTCGCCGTGAGTTTTGCGCCGGTGCATCCGAGCGGATGGCCCAGCGCGATCGCGCCACCGTTGACGTTTACTTTGTCGGGATCGAGTCCGAGCGTTTTGATCACTGCGAGCGACTGCGCCGCGAACGCTTCGTTCAACTCGATCACGTCAATGTCTTCGACCTTCAGTCCCGCAAGTTTCAAAACTTTTGGAATCGCAAACACTGGTCCAATGCCCATCTCTTCAGGCGGGCAGCCGGCGGTTGCGTAAGCAACAAACCGCGCGAGTGGCTTTGCACCGAGATCACGCGCGCGCGATTCAGACATCACGATCGCCGCTGCCGCGCCGTCAGACATCTGCGACGCGTTGCCGGCAGTGATCGTGCCTTTCACGTGAAAAGCAGGTTTGAGTTTCGCGAGGCCCTCGGCTGACGTATCGCGCCGCACGCCTTCGTCTTTATCAAACACGACTTCGCGACGCTGCTTCTTCCCGTTTTCATCCATGTCTTCGAGCACGACGTGCAGCGGCACAGTTTCTTCCGTGAACTTGCCTGCATCCAACGCCGCAGCCGCGCGTGTGTGTGAGCGTAGTGCAAACTCGTCCTGCTCCTCGCGCGTGACTTCATACTTGCGCGCGACGTTCTCGGTTGCGAGCCCCATGCTCAAATAGAAATCGGGATAGTGGTCGACGAGATACGGATTCGGCCTGATGATGTGACCGCCCATCGGGATCATCGACATCGTTTCGAGCCCGCCCGCGACGATTACATCCGCGCCGCCGCCCCTGATTCGATCCGCAGCCATCGCGATCGACTGCAAACCCGACGAACAGAAACGATTGATCGTCATCGCGCTCGTCTCAACCGGAAGGCCCGCGCGAATGGCAGCCGCGCGCGCGACGTTCATTCCCTGCTCGGCTTCCGGCATGGCGCAGCCCATGATCACGTCTTCGATCTCCGACGTCTCCAAACCCGGCACACGCGCGACCGCTTCCTTGATAACAGTCGCACCCATCTCATCCGGCCTTGTGGTCCTTAACGTCCCTTTGGGCGCCTTCCCAACCGCCGTCCTCACCGCCGAAACAATCACTGCTTCTTTCATTATAATTACCCTATCCGTGTTAATCCGCGTCTTAAAGATCCGTCTGATCCGCGGCTAATTTCGCAGCGGCTTACTCGTCTTCAACATGTGCGCGATCCGCTCCTGCGTCTTACGTGTGCTCACTAACGACAGAAACGCCTCACGCTCCAGGTCCAACAGATACTGTTCGGAAACGCGCGTCGGATGATTCAAATCGCCGCCGGTCAGGATGCGCGCCAACTGCGTTCCGATCTCAGCATCGTGATCCGAAATATATCCCGCACGCTTCATCTGGTGAATACCGAGTTTCAACGTCGCCAGCGCCGATGATCCTAACGCCAGAATATCTTTCCGTTGTTGCGGCGCAACGTAACCGCTGGCAGCGAGTGCGAGCACTTCCTTCTTCGCGTCCGCAATCAAACGATCGGCATTCATCGAGATCGCATCATCAGCCGAAAGAAAGCCGAGCGATCGTGCTTCTTCAGCGGATGTGGCAACCTTCGCGAGCGCGATCGTCTCGAACGCGCGCTTGATGAACGGAAACGGATCCGCATCGTCAAGGCCCTTCGGAATCGAGTCGAGCGTGCGCACGAGCATCTCTTTTGTACCGCCGCCCGCGGGAATAATTCCCACGCCGACTTCCACGAGCCCGATGTAAGTTTCGGCTGCCGCTCTCACGCGGTCGCCGTGCAACACCATTTCGCAACCGCCGCCAAACACCATCTGAAACGGCGCAACGACGACCGGCTTCGGCGAGTAACGCAAACTCATTGTCGAGTTCTGGAAAACGCGCGCCATCATGTCGAGCTCTTCCCAGTTTTCTTCCTGCGCCTCCATCAGCATCAGCATGATGTTTGCGCCGACGCAGAAGTTCTGGCCCTGGTTGCCGACGACGAGACCGACGAAGTTTTTCTCAACTTCCGAGAGCGCAAACTTCAGCATCTGAAGCGTGTCGCCGCCGATCGCGTTCATCTTCGAATGAAACTCAAGACATGCAACGCCGTCGCCGATGTCGATCAGCGACGCGCCTGCATTCTTCTTGATGACGCCTTTCTGGTCCTTGATCGATTTGAGAATCAGAACGCCTGCCGGATCGCTGAGCGGAACGTACTTGCCGGAAGCAAAGTCGAAGTAAGACTGTTGCCCGTTGTCGCTCTTGTAAAACGACGTGGCGCCCGACGCGAGCATCTGCTCGACATTCGCAGGCACCGGCATACCTTCTTCCTTCATCCGCCCGACTGACTTCTCGACGCCGATTGCGTCCCAAACTTCAAACGGTCCCAATTCCCAGCCGAAGCCCCAGCGCATCGCGCGATCGACTTCGACTACGTTGTCTGCGATTTCAGGGATTCGCTTGGCCGCGTAAGTGAGCGTTTTCGAAAGCGTCTTCCAGAGGAACGCGCCGACGCGATCTTTGCCCCAGGTCAACGCCTTAATGCGCTCGGGCAGCGCGTCGATGTTCTTCGCCATGTCGAGCGAAGGAAATTTGACTCTCTGCGACGGGCGGTATTCGAGCGAGGCGGTCTCGAGTGTCCAGATCTCGCTCTTGTCGCCTTCGCCTTTCTGCTTCCTGTAGAAACCGCCTTTGGTCTTGTTGCCGAGGAGACCGCGTTGGACCATCCCGGCGAGCACGTCGGGCACGACAAACATCGAGCGCTCTTCGTCTTCAGGCAGAGCTTCGTAAAGGTTCTTGATGACGTGCGTAAAGACGTCCAATCCGACCAAATCAAAGGTCCGGAACGTTGCCGACTTCGGACGACCGACGGCTGGACCAGTCATCTTGTCCACTTCTTCGATCGTGTAACCGTCGTCGAGCATCGTCTTAATCGTATAGAGCGCGCCGAACGTGCCGATGCGGTTCGCGATGAAGTTTGGACGATCTTTCGCGGGGACGACGCCTTTGCCGAGACGCTGATCGAGAAAGCCGTAAAGGAAGCACGAGACTTCGGGCTTGGTCCATTCGGTGCGAATGATCTCGACGAGATGCAGGTAACGCGGTGGATTGAAAAAGTGAACGCCTAAAAAATGTTGTTTGAAATCGTCGGAGCGACCTTCGGCGAGCAGGTGAATCGGGATCCCGCTGGTGTTTGAAGCGACTATCGCTCCGGGGCGACGGTGTTGCTCGACGCGCTCGTAAAGCGATCGTTTGATGTCGAGGTTTTCAACAACCGCTTCGATGATGAGATCGCAGTCTTTAATCTTCGCGAGGTCGTCGTCGAAATTACCCGCGGTCACAAGTGACGCCGATCCAGGAACGAAAAACGCCGCCGGCTTCGCCTTGGCCGCCGCCTCCAACCCGTTTCTTGCGATCCTCCCCCGCACCTGCGGGCTTTCGAGCGTCAGTCCCTTCTTCTGCTCATCCGGCGTGAGTTCACGCGGCGGAATATCAAGCAAGAGCGTCGGCACACCGGCATTGGCGAGGTGCGCGGCAATCTGCGCCCCCATGGTCCCAGCCCCCAGCACCGCTGCCCTCTCAATCCGCATCATCCCTCTTTGCTCCTTATTTAATCAGACACTCCCCAGCGTAGGTGCGCATGATACTGAATGAACGCTCATTCAGGCAAGTAGGCAGGTAAGGGTGAGAAGTCGACAACCTCTGTGTGGGATCCGGCATTAATGAAATTTGTCCGGCATAAAGTGAAATTCGTGTGGTCATTAAATGGAAATTGCGCGGACGGTCTCATTAGTGGGCGCCAAAAAGTGTAACGCTATCGGTCGGCTTTAAGCCGGTTACTAAAGGTGCCGCAATAACTGCGTTGTGATGTGGCAGGGCGCAAGCTTGTGGCCACGATTGGAACACACGAGTCACCACTCTCCGCCGTTCCCCTTCTCACCTGATAGCCGACGATAAGTGACAGCTCGCTCAATTCGTCAATACACACGAACGCGCACGTTCGTGACAGTACCGATTTCGTGATTAGTAAGATTAACTTGTAGTTCGTTCAAGTTCTTCGATTAGTTCCGAAAGATCACAATCTCCCCACCTGGCCGATCGACTATAGCAAACGCACCAGCCAGTGGTCCTGATGTGATTGCTGCGATATCGACACTTGTTATTAGTCCTAATTTCACGCGGCTATTGAATTCACGCAATAACGACCCATTCGGGTTGCGAGAGTTTCCGTTGAGGTCGGTAACAAACACGCGACCCGTTGCGCTCATCACAAGTAAGCGGCCCTCACCTCCCTGCGGGTCTTCGAAATACTCGATACCTGCAATGGCAACTGCACCAGTCGCTGATAAATCAATTGTGCGCACGACCGTGCCAGCGCGCGAGATGACGCGCAGTCTTTGCTGTTCAAGTGCCCGGTTTGGTGGAATTCCGTGAAAAGAAACCACGAATTCATCTGAGTGCGGCAGATAAGCCAGACCGACCGGTAAGCCAAGATTCTGACCGAGACTCGAGGTCTCTAAACTGATCTCATCATTGAGCGTTCCATTTAGATCGAAGAGCAGAATGGCACGATTCGGCGCCCCAATTCTCATGGTCGCGACGATATCTTCTTGCGGCAAATAAACTGTTTGCCGAGTAAACGGAAACGTAGGGAAGGAAAAAAGTGATGTTTTGCTGTCGAGTGTAGCTGCCACTCCTGAGAAACCCAACGGTAGGGAGTTAACGATAGTGTCATGAACAACCAGAAATCTGTTCGCGTCACTATCCCATGCAATCCCACTTGGAACACTGAGGTCCAAACCAATGATGTCGTTGCGATCATCCTGTGGTTGGCGGTTGAGATTCTTATCGAAGAGCAGAAGGTTCTGAGGATAGCTGGCCGAAACCAAACGCCCATCGCTCATTTGGACCACGCCTTCGCCAGATCCGGTTGTACCGGGAAGCGGTCCCGACACGATGGTCCCGTTGAAGTCCATGAGCCATAGAGTGTTTGTAGGAACAGCAGCGAAAGTCGAAGCCACTAACCGATTCGGCTCGAGAAAAGTAATGTCCCCTAGTCCCCCGCCTGAAAAAAACTGATCCGGCCAATCCGTACGTGCAATCTCCGCAACCTGCACTCCATCACGTCTCATGATTACGATGCGAACAGACGTCACGATATCGTCCCACGCAACCATCATCAGATGATCGGGAAACACCGGAGAGGATTGTGGAATGTAAGCCATTCCCTCGATGTGGGCGGGCCGATAATTACTGTCCAAATACTGAATCGTGCGCGTGCCTTTCACCGCGCACGTCTGATCGAAGAAATACAGCTTGTTGGGATGAGGAGGGTTGTTCATGACAAACAATCCCTCAGACTCGACAAACGTGAAACCAGTTGCAAACTGATCGATCTCAGGGTTATCAACCCTGCAAATTCTGGTGAGCGTACCTTTTTTCGATAGTGAGACTGCGTACAACTCGTACCCATTCATCATCGCTAGCTGGTCCTTCAGTGCACCCGATCGGACGTAAGTTATATCCTCCGCGTAACCCCCTATGCGCGCTCTGCTCACAACTGTTTGCGCTCCCGCGTCAAAGGGCACCAACGTCATTAAGCCGAACAGAAAAAGGATTCCGAGTTTTCCAAAATATAGAATTTTCATGAGATACCTCCGTGAGTGGTGGTTTTTTGTGGTAGCCGCGTTTCGGGCCTTGCCCCAAAGGGCAGCTTGCTGGACTTCTTCTGTGTAAGAAGAGCTTGTATACCCACTTTGGGGCAGGTCGCTCCGGTGGGGACCGTTTGCAGATCTTTATTGCTTTCCAAAGTCTCTACCAAAGACGCAAAAGATGCAACGTCGCAACGTACAGAGACTTAATTGGTTTCGTGAACGCGGCCGGGGACATTAGGGACAAGCAGTGTGGGCTCCTCACAGGCACACCCCCAACCAGCAATATTCGTCTCGGCAATCAAACCATACCGGACGATCGCGTCGAGTGGGCCAGGTGCGAACTGAAACATGTTGCCAATCAACCCGATGACAATTCTCTACAGATGCGCGCGGCCACGCGTCGGGCTCGGAGTGAAAGTCCCCTTCTCGGAGGTCCCCGTTTTCTTATTCTTATCTGTCGCTTTTATGGTGAAGCCAACTGGCTGACCCGCTAACGCCGGTGAATTGGCTACCGTGAACTTGCGGCTAATATTCGCACTCTGTGAGGGCACATCTACTGCAGGCGTAGTGATCGCGTTTGCATTGTCGAAAGTTACAGTATAGGTGAATGGCGCTTCGCCACCGCTTATGTCAGCGGCCACGGTGAATTCAGTATTAATTTTCGGCGTGGCGGGATTAACTCGTGGCGCGGATATCTGAAGAGTTTGTGCTGTCTGACTCTGACTGCCTGCGTTTGCTCCTCCTGCTCCCGCGGTCGTTTGGCCGTAGTAGAAACCCATCACCGTTCCCAGCACGCCAATGAGAACCGTGAAGACGTCTTTACCGAAGGCAAAGCGCTTTTCCAGGTCTTTGCTACCACTCATGAACGCCGCGCCTACGACGAGGAACAGCCCAATCGCAACGGTCACAACTGATACGACGAATGTAATCATCCCTCGAGCGGCTTCTTTATCGCTGAGATTTAAGTTGCCGTTGTTAAGACCCTTGTAGAGGAGAATGACAAATGGGATTGCCAGGGCGGCGAGAGCGATGTACTGCACGAAAGTTAGAATCTCAAACACACCGCTCCTTCGTGCAGGCGCCGTCGCCTCGTCGACACTCTCATCTCCACTCTCTCCTCGGCATCGGCGGCGTCAGTGAATGTTACGGAAGCGGCGCGGGTGTTGAACCCTTCACGTGCTTCGACTCTATATGCCGTTTAGGCAGGAAATATTCGTACCGTGGCCGGGCGCCGTAATGGGTAGTGTGGCCGCAGGAAAGGGATGGTCAATCAAAGGCACTCGATCATCATTTCATCTGAGATCGACATGCTTTGCAACAGAATCAGCATAATAAACATCTTGACACTGTCCGATGCCGTCAATAACATGCAGCCCTTCCCGCAACTCGCCCAGAGCGTTTGTCCCAGATTGAATTTCTAAAATTACTAAACCGCGCCTCCGCCACTTCGCAGGCTATGAGGGCGCTACAAAGCGAACGTCAATATCTGACAGTCGGGATTTCGAAATCGGCCGCCCTGTCACGGCGGAAGAACGGGAATGCTCTAAGCATTGCCAGGAACGCCAACCGGCAACTATGCGACGCTCAACCGCCCGCACGATGCCCGCTCCGGATGTGGAGACTCAGCCGAAAGTCACCCGAACGTCCACTCCTAAAGACGGGTCTTCGCGCCACAGGAATCCGCTTCGGCGACCGACAGCGATGGCCGTGCTGGAGCCAACCCATTCCGGTCAGTTGAAGCCGTCATCACATGGCCGAACTTTACGATCGCGCTTGGTAACCTCGACGAAAGCGGACGGCTCACAGTCTGACAACTTGAGCCATTTGTGAACTTTTTGCGTGCAAGGGACCTCTGCCTCAATGTGGAAAGATTCAGTCGTGAGATTGCCGGAAAATTCCCAGTCATTGGACCAGAATGCCGAATTACGTCAATCCTGGAAACCGTCCCTCTTACTCGATCCTTTTATTGGCCCAAGCCCGGCAATTCGTGCGATCCAGCAGAAGGCCAGAAAGTTTCTTCTTACAGATCAGCCTGTTCTCATTCAAGGAGAAACGGGAACCGGCAAAGGAGTTTTGGCTGCGTGGCTGCATTACCACGGCGGTCGTCGGGATCAATCGTTTGTCGATTTGAATTGCGCTTCCCTTTGCCGGGAATTGCTGGAGTCAGATCTATTTGGTCACGAGAGAGGGGCGTTTACCGGAGCCGTCGCCACTAAGAAAGGTTTGTTTGAGATTGCTCACAACGGCACGGTCTTCCTTGATGAAATCGGTGATCTCGATTTGCAGTTGCAGCCGCGACTCCTAAAGGTCCTTGAGGAAAATCGATTTCGCAGGTTGGGCGATGTCTGCGAACGGCATGTGAACATACGCCTCATTACAGCGACGAGCAAAAATCTCGCGCTCCTCGTCCGCGAGCAGAAATTTCGCATCGACCTCTATTACCGGATCAACACGTTTTCCATCTACTTGCCGCCGTTGCGCGAAAGAATCGAGGATATTCCATTCCTCGCTCAACACATGCTCAAGAGGATCGCCATCGATCAGGGGCGCAATGAGATTCACTTGTCGCCGGAGCTGGTGAAGCGTCTGCAAGCCTATCCGTGGCCGGGAAATCTAAGAGAGTTACGCCAGAGTTTGCAACGCGCGGCCATCCTTTGTGAAAACGCGATGCTCACCGTCGACGACTTACAGCTCGAGCATGAGTATTTAGCGAAAGATCCGACAGTTTCAGAGAAGCGACGGATGACGCTTTCGGAGTTGGAGCGCCGGCATATCGAAGAGGTGCTGCGAATTGAAAACGGGAATGTCGAGGAAACGGCGAAGACACTCGGATTGTCGCGTAGCGCGCTTTATGACCGGATTAAGAAGCACGGAATCCGCCTGTCCGGAATTCCCAAATTGAATCCGGAATCCGGGACGAATGTATAACCGGGTGGCTCCCGACGAGGTTTGCCTGGTCCTCAAATAACTGACAGATCACAAGTAAAGGAAGGACAGTTACCGTGGTCCATGCTGCCCGGCATCCCTATGGTTCCTTAATTGCACTGTCAATTCCGATTGCCGACAGAACCAGGTCACTGAGCGCACGCAAAGGTGCGGCATGCGGCGACGCGTCCGGTTTGCCGGCGTCTTCCTGCGCGCTACCAACATAGCCATCGTAAACACGAAACGCAGGATTGGAGGCACCGCCTGAAAGGAGAAACCACATGAAAACAGATGAGCTCAATAAAACAAGCGAACCCAAAGAAGTCAAAAGCAAGATCCTCTCGCGAATCCAACACCAACTTAGCCGTAAAGAAGGCGAAGAGTCGATGACGTACATGAAGCACGATGAACACAACAAAGTAAATCAGTATTTAAGAGGCCCGGCGCCGGTCATGCCGGTCGCTGAGTAACTTAGTCTGTCGCAGCTTGCGGCCTTTCAGATCGACTAACGGTCGTCCGGAATTCCCAAACTCAATCCTGAATTCAGGACTCCTGCAACGATTTTTCGGGCCCGTAATAAAGGAAAGAGCGCAATAAAGCAGGGAAGACGTTCTGGGTAAATACGGTGCGGTAATTGCTCTAGTCCCGCTCGTCAGAACAAACATCACGCGGGGCGCACTAGAGGCGCAACATACGCAGCACACCGATTGGCGACTGCTTTCTCGTCGCCGACGCCAGAAGCAGTTAGCTGTTACCTCTTCGGATGCGAATCCGAAACCTCAGAATGGAGAAACCTGATGAAACCGCAACAGACTCAAGACAAAGAAATCAAAAGCAAGATTCTCTCGAGAATCCAACAGCAACTTAACCAGGAGGCTGGAGAAGAGGGAATGTCATACCTCAAAGCCGATGAACACCATAAAGGTGGAGCATATTGCAAAGGCGGCCCGTGCCCTGTCCAGCCAGGCGACCAATAATTCTTGACGCCGTTTGCGGCTCGCCGATTTGAAAGCAATTCGCCGCATACCGAGTGGCGGGTGTTTCGGTCGGCCGACGCCCAAAGTGGTTGTCACAATGTTTCCGGTCCAAGTCCAACTTTAGAATGGAGAAATCGCATGAAAGACGAAAGCACTGAACTGAATACGCAGACAGGTGAAACGCCGGCCAATGCTGAAGCCGAAGGTAATGAGATTCCTCGCCGCCGCTTCTTCGGCAACCTTGCCGGAGTTCTCGGAACCACTGCCGCCATCGGCGCCATTGGCTTGACAGCGACCGCGCAGCAGTCTCAAGACAAAGAAATCAAAAGCAAGATTCTCTCGAGAATCCAACAGCAACTTAACCAGGAGGCTGGCGAAGAGGGAATGTCATACCTCAAAGCCGATGAACACCATAAAGGTGGAGCATATTCAAAGGGCATCCAGCCGATCCAGCCGGGCGACCAATAATTCTCGACCGCCGTTTGCGGCTGCCGATTCAAGGCAGTTTCATGTTGTACCGTGACGCCGAGAGAATTAACGATATGGCGCTAATTCTCTCGGCGTCATCTCCCTTTCGTTGTTCGCCGCCGTGAGGCGAGGCCGGAATCTCTGCAATCCGACGGGAGAAGTTATGCAACAGACTCAAGTCGAACAAGAAATCTATCGCGGGTTTTCCAATCCCTATCAACCATTCAATCAGCAGTTCTTTTCGCTACTCGCGTCGCAATACTCTCGCTCGTTGATTGAGTTGTTTCTCGATCGTTTCGAACAGCGATTGGACCAAACGGGCAGCGGGGTGACGGAAATGCTCTCCAGCATCCATGCCAACGAACCGCCGAACCACGAGATCTTCTGGTCGACGGTGCCGGCGATGATGATGGAAGCGTTAACTAATGGCGATACTTTATCTGCGCAGCGGGCCGCCGCCTCATTGTTGCTTCATTGCGGCGCGCACGGCGTGAGCGGCGATTGGGACCTGCGATTCGATCAGCCATCGCTCTTCCTTTGGGGATCATATTTATTGCCCGAGTCGGAGCGGCTGACTGTGAATCACAAGCAGGAGACAGTGCGCATCCTGTCCGAAAGCAACGGCTCCAGACATGAATCCCGATTACATCGAGTGGCGGAAACTGGGGCCTGGCGCTCGGAGGAACTCACACAACTCCCGCTGGTCGCCGATGACGGATATGCCGTTACGTTATTGCCCGATCGGGCGGCGCCACCGTTGCAATGCGACAGCCCAACACTTTCGCAAATTCCTTCCGCCACGCATGAATCGATCACGCAGGCGCTCGGACTGCTGAGAGCATTGGCGCCGCGGTACCGCGACTGGGTCGCTCGCGTCTTACGTCGCCTGATCGTTGTCGCGGCGCCGCAAGCCGGGATCATGAGCGGCAATCTTCACGGTTATTACGGCATGTTCTACATCTCAGACTGCCGTGATCCGCTCGTGATCGGTGAAATGCTGGTCCATGAGGCCTCGCATCAATATTTCCATTCAATCACGCCGCTGGAAGATGTGGCCGATCAGACAGATCCGACAACCTATTACTCTCCGTTCGTCAGAAGGCAACGGACCATCGATCGTCTGTTACTGGCCTATCACGCGTTTGGCAACGTCTATCTCTACTATCGCGAATGCCTTGACTCTCAAGACCATCATCAGCAAGCGAAAGCGGGGCTCCGCACGGTCTACGACGACCTGAGCGTCGTAGAAGAAACTCTGATGACGAGCGATAAGCTGACGCCGACAGGCAGGGCGCTGATTGAACCGCTTTATCGGGAGATACATCGTGGCAACTGAGATAAAGGGTCTCGTCGTAAAAATCGCGCAGCGCTGCAATCTTAATTGCAGCTATTGCTATATGTATCAACATGCCGACCAGAGTTGGCGGCAACGTCCTCCATTCATGTCGGAGGAAACCTTCGGTCATTTGTTGACCCGTATTGAGGAGTATTGCGACGGCCGTCCCGGCAGGGAAATGAATCTCACGTTTCACGGCGGCGAGCCGATGTTGATTGGCCCGGAGCGATTCGATCGCATTGTCAGCATGGCCAAGGAGAAGCTGAAGGACCGCGTGAGCCTGGGGATGCAGACCAACGGTACGCTAGTGAATGACGAGTGGATTGAGGTGTTGAAACGGCATAACTTGAGAGTCGGTGTAAGCCTCGACGGTCCACCCGAAATTCACGATCTCGCCCGCTTCGATCATGCCGGACGCGGGTCTTATCACCAGACGATTGAAGGACTGCAAAAACTGCGAGAGAACCGCGTTTTTTCATGCGTTCTGACTGTGATTAATCCCGGACAGTCGGGCCTCGAGATCTACCGGCACATTCGCTCTCTCGGCGTGAAGAACATGAACTTTCTCTTGCCGGACGTGACGCATGACTCAAGACGCCTGTTCTATCCGGACTTCGACGCGACGCCGATCTCAGACTATCTCATTCCCATTTTTGACGCGTGGTTTGACGAAGATGATCCGACAGTGATGATACGTCTATTCGACGCCATCCTCACCGGCCTGCTGGGAGGCTCGACTAACTTCGAAGCGATCGGCAATCACTGCGAGAATTATCTGGTGATCGATACTGACGGGAATATCCAGGCCAACGACGCGTTGAAAGTGTGCGACAGCGGCATCTCGGAAAGCGGCTTGAACGTCGCGCGACATGGATTCAACGATCTTCATCTCGGATTGCCTTTAGTCAACCGACTCGTTCATGAGGGGTTGTCGTTGTCAGCGCAATGCCAGGCCTGCCCGGAGCGAGATGTTTGCGGCGGGGGCGCGGTGACAACTCGTTATGCAAAAGCGAACGGCTTCGATAATCCGTCAGTCTGGTGCGCCGACATGTTGGCATTAATCGGCCACATTCGCGCCAGGGTCCAACCCGAGTTGGGCGAGCAGGCGTTCCCTGAATCAGTATGTCAAGAACAAACGGATCTGCTGATACCGGCGGCGGCAACAGGAAGCTTTTAAGAAAAGCCCTGCAAGCGGAAGCCCCGGTTGTTTTTTTTATCAACGGCATCGGCGACAACATTCTCAATCTGCCGGCATTGCGCGCATTGTGCGCGCTCTTCCCAGATCGCTTAAGCATGATCTGCAGCGGCAGCGATTCATTGTTCATGTTCGACGACCTGCCGCTGAGGCGGGCAATCAAGATCCGCGTGGAGAAATCGACCTACGGCCGCGAGTTTGACGCTGACGCGGTCGCGGCCGAGACGGGAAACTGTGATCTGTTTCTGTCGCTTGTCCCATGGCATTCGGAATCGTTGACGCGGTTGGTTGAGAAATTGAGACCGCAGTTGTCGGTCGGCTACTTTTCAAACTATGACATCCGGCTGCCGCTCAATTTCGATCAACACACCTGCGAGCTGGCGTTTGATCTAGTGCGACTGTTTGACGAGCGCAGCCGGCTTCAGGATTTCACCGCGCCGCCCTGTTATCCGAACGAGGCGCGGGCAGAAGCGCGACAACTGCGCGAGCAATTGAGTCCCGGCGCGAAAGCGCTGGTGGTCCATGCCGATACCGGGCAGAAAAAAATGTGGGACAGCGGTAAGTTGATGCAGACGCTGGATACATTTCTCGGTCTTCATCCGGAATTTACTGTCTTACTGGTCGGCGGCAGCGCTCAATCACTGGATTGCGGGTTATACGGGGATCGCGTGATTCCATGCTATGGACTTCCGTTACCCGTTTCGATGGCTCTTGTAACCGAGGCAGATTTTTTTCTCGGCGTTGATTCCTGCATGTTGCACGCGGCGGATTTCGCCGGCGTTCCGAGTGTCGGTTTGTTCGGTCCGACAAGCGCCGCGGAATTCGGCTTCCTCGTTGGACCGCATATCGCCATTCAGGCACCGCACAGCATGGAGGAAATCGAAGCGACTGACGTCGCCGACGCGCTCGAATCGTTGCTCGCGGAGCCGCACCAATTTAACGTTCGTTATCTTTCCACACCGCACGTTGAAAGACGGTACCAAGTCATATGAAAAACCTGGGCTTCAAAACCAAATCGGCCATCTTCTCCATGATCGCCGTCTGCGCGGCGGCACTCATCGTTTGGCGCGTTGCCGATCCGTTGCCGACCGGCTTCGTGTCGCAAGCGGCCGTCCCCGAAATCGCCGTTGAGAAATTCACCCTGAAAAACGGCCTGACGGTGATCGTGCATGAAGATCATCGTTCTCCCTGGACGGCAATCAACCTCTGGTTCCATGCCGGGACAAGAAATGAGCGACCGGGCAGTCATGGCATCGCGCATCTGTCGGAGCATTTAATGTTCTCGGGTACGCCAAGCCTCAACGAAAACGTCGCAAAAGTGTTGAAGCGAATGGGCGTCGATAACGCCACCGCGTCAACGGATCATGATCGAACACGTGTCATGATGAATGTGCCCCAGAAATCTTTCGACGACGCGTTGCGGCTGGCGGCGGATCTTATGGCGGGAACCGTCGAGGCGCTGACGGAAAAGAAAGTGGATGCGGCGCGGCGTGAGATAGCGCAGGAAGTCGCGCGCAATGATGATTCGCCCTATATCTTCGCGGAAGACTTGCTGAGGAGTCGCATTTATCCGGCCGAACATCCATACGCACGGCATCCGTTGCGGTCGATTGACGGGCTCAACTCCGTTTCTCTCGCGGACGTGAAAGAATGGTTCAGGACTTACTACTGTCCAGCGAACGCGGTCCTGGTTGTGGCGGGCGACCTCAAGCCGCAAACAGTTCGCCGCCAGGTTGAACAGTATTTTGGTGACATCCAGCCGGGGCAAGCGCTCAGCCGGGAGAAGAGGCCGGTCCCTGGAGCCGCGCCGGTCAGGCGTGAGACGGTCGAGGGAAAGATACCGCGGCAACGTCTCTACATGGTCTGGAACGTTCCGGGATACGCCGACCCCGACATCGACCGCCTCGATCTGATTCGACATTACTTGACCCTCAAACTTGAAGAGCGCAAGCCGCGCGAAAAACCGGAACCCACAGTCGAGATCCTGCTCAAGTCGTATGAGCTCTCAGGAGAGCTACAAGTTCGGCTAACCGCGTCCACCTCCGAGCAACTGGAGTTACTTGAACGCGAAGTCGAGCGGCAAATTAAAGAGGTGATGTCGCAAGGACCCGCGCCGGCGGAATTGGAAGAGATCAAAACTGAACTGTTATCAAGCTTAAGCAGCGATCTGGAGCAAATCGGCGGGTTCGGAGGCAAAGCCGGGCTCTTAGCGATTTCAGAAGTATTTGCCGGCGACCCCCAACACTACAGGAAAGCTTACCAGCGTATGCTCGAGACAACGCCAGCGGATGTGAAAGCCGTTAGTTCCCGTTGGCTGGCCGCAAGCCCATACGTTTTACATGTGAAGGGTCAGTAGAAGACGTGATGTGGACCAGTGCGGAGAGCTGTTATCAACTAAGAGACACGGTAAATCATTCCGTGCAATCGGCACTCGCGGCCGCCGCGGTCGCCGGGTCGTTAATGCCGAGCGCAGCCGAACGGCGCCCTGTGACGCCAAAGGCAGCGCTCGGCTCTGTCGAGGAATTAACAAGCGGCCCATATCGCAGCTTCATGGCCCACGTTAATGCCCTTGCCGCAGACAACAAACTGAACCTTTATCACGACAACTGGTCCAAGGTCTGGGAGTACCCATGGATATGGTTCAACAGTCTTTGCGACCTCGATCTGCAGGACATGAAAATTCTGGATATCGGTTCCGGCAAGTCGCCCATGCCCTGGCTGTTTGCGCTGCTTGGCGCCGAAGTAATGATGGTTGAAACGGGTCGCGAAAACGTGCGGTTGTGGAGCCGGATACAGCGACGACATCAGTTGAAGATCGGGTGGAGAATCGTTTCGGATGAAGAGCTGCCGTTTGCCGACAACACGTTCGACGCCGTAACCAGCTTTTCAGTGATCGAACATCAACCTGATAAAGCTGCGGCCGTAGCGGAAGCCGCGCGGGTGCTCAAACCCGGCGGAGTATTCGGCGTCTCCTTCGATCTCTGTCAACAAGAGTGGGACATGCGATACCCCGCAGGTTTGGGAACAGCATTATCGATCGAAGAGTTTGAAGAGTTTGTATGGAAGCATCCAGCGTTTGACAACGGCGGTCAGACGCTTGATTGGAAGATCGAGCAGTGCGCTGATTTTCTCCAATGGCATTGGGGCGGCGACAGCAATTCGAAATATATCGTGGGAGCAGCGATCTTAAAAAAGACAGGTACTCGGGATCGCTGATTGACCTTCATTCAAGAGTACAACCATCCCGACTAGATAACACTTTGTCCTCATCAAGGATTTTGGAGCATCGAACATGACTGCCGAGATCGCACTCGTCAACATGCCGTTTTTTTCGATTTCGCGCCCGTCGTTAGGTTTGAGTCTTTTGAGAGCCGGACTGGAACGGATCGGCTATTCCGCCGACATTCACTATCTCAATTTATTATCGGCTTCGATCTTCGGACATGACCTTTACCTTTACCTCGAAGAGCAACCAAGAGGAAGACTGGCGCTCGAATGGATATTCATGGAAACGCTTTGGGGAAGCGATCGTGAATTGGACCAGAAGTTTATTGAGTACATAACAAACCATCGAAGCATGGATCAGGAAGAGCGTTATCTTCAGGCACTGAGGGAATGCCGCAGTGGTGCCGAGCGATGCATTGAAACAGCGATTACAAACATCCCGTGGGATCGCTATCGGCTCGTCGGGTTTTCATCCATGTTTCAACAGCAGATGGCGTCGCTCAGCCTGGCCCGCCGGTTAAAGGAGCTCTATCCGGATCTATACATCATCTTCGGCGGCGCCAATTGTGAGTCGGTAATGGGCGCGGCGTTGCTCAAATCATTCCCGTTTATCGACGGCATTTGCCTGGGCGAGGGAGACGTCGCATTTCCACAGTTAGTTCAACAGATATTTGGGAATGAGCAGCCGAAGCATATTCCCGGCATTCTGCAACGCCGCGATCTTTGCGCCAGCGCGCGACGAAAGAATCTGCCGGTTCTTCAGACCGCGAACGGCTGGCATTCGTCGTCGTCGCCGCAGGAAACCAACCATGCTTGCGGAAGTCACGACCCGGCGCCCTCGGTTCAAGCCCGCCCGACGTACCTGACGCTGGCTCCGGCGGCCACAATGGATGAACTGCCGTATCCGAATTTCGATGATTATTTTGCTCAGGCGGAAATGTACGAACTGTTGGACCACATGCGAGTCACGCTGCCGTTTGAAACTTCGCGGGGATGTTGGTGGGGAGAACACCATCATTGCACCTTTTGCGGTCTCAACGGAATGTCGATGAAATTCCGTCATAAGTCCTCAGCCCGCGCCATTGATGAAGTGAAATATCTCGTTTCACGTTATGGCAGTCGCATCCGTTATCTGGCGGCGGCTGACAATATTATGCCGATGAGCTATTTCAACGATTTTGTTCCTTCCTTAGGCGAGTTGGGAGTCCATGTGTTCTACGAAACGAAGGCCAATCTCCGCGAAGATCAGGTTGCGGGCTTGAAAAGCGGCAATGTCCGATCGATCCAACCGGGTATCGAAAGCCTCAGTACGCCCGTGCTTAACCTGATGAGAAAAGGCGTGACGGCCATTCAGAACCTGCAACTGTTGAAGTTCTGTGGTCAATACGGAATTGACCCTTCCTGGAATTTCCTGATCGGCTTCCCCGGAGAATCCGCAAAAGACTATGAGGGAGTGGCGGAGTTGATACGAGCCGTCCCGCATTTTCGGCCGCCCGACTTTTTAAGCCGTGTCCGCTTCGACCGCTTCAGCCCATACTTCACCGAAGCAGAAAAACTCGGCGTGCGCTCCCTTACTCCTTTCCAGGGCTATCGTTATCTCTATTCGAGATTAGACGAAGAAACGATCAACGATCTCGCCTACTTCTTTACCGGCACTTTTGAAGGTCAGGAGAAGATTGCCGAGTACGAACCTGAATTGGCCGAAGCTGTCCACGCGTGGAAGGAGAAACATCCGTCAGCGGCGTTATTCGACATCGACTTTGAAGATTTCACCGTCGTCTGTGACTTCCGCTCCGAAGAAGACGGACAGTTCCATCTACTTAAAGGGCCCATGAACCGCGTTTATAAGGAGTTTCACAAGATGTGCAGTGTCAAGAAAGCCCTTGCGGTTGAAGGAGTGGCTGAGATGCCGGCAAGCGAACAGGAAGAGATAATCGACTATTTGGAAACCCACAGGCTTGTGTGGCGCGAGAATCAAAATCTGCTCAGTCTTGCCGTTCCGCTCGGATTCGCCTTCAAACCAGCCCATCATCATTTGGAAAGGTTATCGGCCGCGGTCGATTCTCTAGTTTGAGGCGGTGACTTATGTCCGGATCACTATGCAAACAGTACTTTGCGCGCCTTGCCGCAGGCGTCTGGAGATTGTGGAAAGAATACCAGTATGACGAAGCGGCATTCTCGGATGTCGCCGTGCGTATGCTGACTGAAGAACCGCCCGCCGACCACGTCTCTTTCATCGATGTAACCAAGTTCGGTTTATTCACTAATCCCTTACCGTTCCAGACGGACATTGACTCTGTCTTCGGTCAACCGCCGCTGACTGTCCATTGGCAACCTGAGTTTCGGATCGAGGTGCTGTTTTGGAGGTCGAAAGTAATCGGCATTCATCAACATGCTTTTTCCGGAGCCTTTCATCTGTTGACCGGATCAAGCCTGCACACCGTCTGGGATTTCAAATGCGAAGAAAGAGTTTCGTCGCAATTGTTGCTCGGCGCGCTCGACTTAAAGAGAGCCGAGTTACTCCGCGTCGGCGACACGACGGCAATTGTTGCCGGGAACCGCTTCATCCATGCCACGCATCATTTTGACCGCCCGACGGTAACCGTGGTGATACGCACGAACTCCGAAAAAAATCATCGTCCGCAATATTCTTACCTCGAGCCGTTTATTGCCTATGACCCCCTTCACGGCAACGCTGTGGTCAGGAGGCGTCTGCAGTTGTTGCAGATGTTAAGCGCAACCGGACGTGACAAAGAGCTTTTGGACGCCGTCAGGTATCTGCTCGACGATGTAAACCATCACTACGCGTTCCTCTACCTCGTGGAAGCATTCAGGTTAATCCAGGACGAGACCAAGCGAAGTCTGCTTTTATCCTGGGCCGGCAGTAAACACGGCGGTCTCGTGGAAAGCTTCCGCGTTGTATTGGACACTCAAGAACAACGCGACAAAATATGGCAAGTCGCCGACGAGAGCGGGCAGGGAGATCTGAAATTCTTTACAGCATTGCTGCGCAATGTTCCCAGGGGCGGCGAAATCCTCAAGATAATTCGTGATCGCTTTCCACAGGAAGATCCGCTCGCGATGATCGACAAGTGGAAAGCCGACTTCTCACGGTGTGACTTGTCCGATGTCGACTTGACGTCTACTTCGTTGGTGCCCGCAGTCCGCGAACTTTTCGGATGTGAGCCTTCAACCAGCGCGCAAGCAGTCGTGAATCGAGATGAAGATAATGCGCCGGTGAGCAAGTCGCCGGCGGCGGAGCATGCGGCCGTCGTTTCTTAGCCGTTGCAAGTTTGTGATGACAATTGACGAGTGTCTCAGACGTTTGGTTCAGGCGCTTTCCCGCAATGAACCCGACGAAGTAATAAAGCATCTTGCGGTGGGCTGTGATGCCTATCGCTTTTATCTGCTCTTCGGCGGTGATTTTCTTTCGCGGATGCTCAACGACATTCCAGACTGTCATTTACAAGTCGATCACCTGCTTCTTGAGGAAGGAGTCGCAAGAGCGGTGTTGCAGGCACCGGATATCGGGAAATGGTCGACGGTCTGGTTGAAACAGACTGAGGAGATCTGGCAAGTCGCTGCCGCCTATCCCTGCCGGCCTGAGGAGATGACTGAGGACGGGCAATTGCCCGAAGAGCTCTGCGATCTGTTATCTGGAAGAAACTCGTTACGGCTCGATTGCCAGGACGCAGGGCTGACGCTCTTTCTCAATGATGTCCTTGCAGAGTGGAAAAGGACTACCGGCTCAACTTCAGCCTTTGACAGCAAAACGAGTTCGATCTTCGACATCACCGATCACTTATGGACCAGAAGGACGCTTTGGAACGAACTGCGACAAAGGGGATACGACACCGTCCTCTTCCGCACGACAATGAATAATGATGTTTATGTCTGTTCGAGTGGACCAGGATCGCGACGTGTCGCTGTCAAAATGCTCCGTAACACCAGGCCGGATATGAAAGAGAAGTTTCTCAATGAGATCAAGATCCTGGAAAGTTTAAGACATCATCCGAGTGTGCCGCGCATTCTCTTCTCAGCAAACGCGGACGGACATCCCTATTTCGGCAGCGAGTGGGCCACAGGCAAATTGCTCGAAGAAGAGATTCTAAAATCAGCGAACTGGAGTCTACAGGAACGAGTGCGGATAATGATTAATCTGGCGCGCGTCATCCGCGACTTTCACCGTTGCAACGTCATTCATCGCGATGTGGCGACAGATCATATCTTTGTGAGAGGGAATTTCGAATTGTCGGTTATCGACTTCGGTATGTCGTCCTTTGTTCATCAGTTGAGTCCCGAAAAATATCAATCCGCGCACAGTATGGAATTGCGAAACTTCGGACTAATAATGTGTTACCTGCTGATGGAGAAACCGAAACCGTTATTCGGTTCGCCGGAGATTTGCCTCAATGCGTGGGACGAAGCAATGGCTCGGCTACGAGGCTTGACAGTCCCGCAGGAATTGATCAGGATCATCGAGAGAACCGTCGCTATCGATCCTGCTTGTAGTCTCATTACGCGCACCGACAAGCCGCCTTATTCGAAAGTGGAGGAGATCCTCGCGGCGCTTGAGCAGGTTTCGAGTGTCCTAGTTGAAAGTTCCGACGCCGTCGCGTAACCCGTCGGATAACATGGTCGTCCGTTACACGGAAGATTCGCTAACTCACACACTCATATGATTCAGGATTTGCGCTACGGTATTCGGATGCTGTTGAAGCATCCGTGGTTCACCTGTACGGTCGTGCTTACGCTTGCTCTTGGAATCGGGGCGAACACGGCACTCTTCAGCATCATCAACGCGTTGCTTCTTCGTCCGTTGCCTTTGCCGCAACCGGAGCAGGTCGTCCAGGTCTGGGAGGTTTCAAGGCAATCCGGGAATCTGAAATTCCCTGTGGCATTACCAAACATGGTCGATTGGCGCACGCAAAGCAGCAGCTTCGCGCACATCGCTGCCTACTCGTCTGCAGGCGTTAACTTGACTGTCGATGATCAGCCGGAGCATATCTCCCTCCTGAGCGTAACAATCGACTACTTCAGGGTCATCGGCGTCGCTCCCGCGATGGGCCGTGACTTACGTGAGGAAGACGGTCTGCCGGACGCGCCGCGCACGGCCGTACTCAGTCACGGCTTTTGGCAACGGCGTTTCGCTTCCGATCCGCAGATCGTCGGTCGGACAATCAGACTCAACAGCGAGAATTGCACCATCATCGGCGTGATGCCGAAGGGTTTTGCCTTTCCCAATTCAGAGGTCGCCATATGGGCGCCAATGAGAGGCAATCTCGCGGCGGCCGGCCGTCACGTGCATTCGTATCAAGCCATCGCCAGGTTGAAACCCGGTGTGGGTTTGCAACAAGCCCAAACCGAGATGGACGCGATCGCGTCGCGCCTGGAACAGGAATACGCGGGCACCAACAAGGATGTCGGCGTCCGGCTCGTTTCGCTTCAGAAGGAGTTGGTCGAATCTGACCAACCGAGATTGTTGCTCTTGTTCGGCGCATTATTTACGGTGCTGTTGATCACGTGCGCCAATCTCGCGGGGCTGCTGTCGGCGCGGGCCAGTGCTCGGCAGAAGGAGTCTGCGATTCGCTCAGCGCTCGGCGCAGGGCGTCACCGGCTCGTGCGCCAGATGTTAACTGAAAGCATGTTGATGGTTTTGTTGGGCGGCGCACTCGGCGTGCTGGTCGCATACCTCGGCGTCAAAGCGCTGCTTGCGATCTATCCCACGACTCCGCCGACGTGGACGGAGTTTGGCATCGATCGCGCAGCGCTCATTTTCACGCTGGGCATCTCGGTGCTTGTCGGCCTCGGCTTCGGTTTGTTGCCGGCGCTGCAGTTTTCGCGGACTCGGCTCAACGAGACTTTAAAGGAAGGAAACCGTGGAACAGCAGGACGAGCTACGGAGAAATTGCGCGCCGTGTTGGTGACAGTGCAGATCGCGCTCGCACTGGTCTTGCTGACAGCCGGCGGTCTGCTCATCAGAAGCATGTGGCAATTGCAGCAAGTGAACCCGGGGTTCAACCCGGAGCAAATGTTGACGATGCAATTAACCCTGCCTCGTGCCAAGTATGCTGAAGACGAACAAAGATCGAGATTTTTTGAGGGGGTCCTCGAGCAGATCAAGGCGCTGCCCGATGTGAAGAGCGCAGCCGTCGCGTCGCAGTTGCCGTTCGTCGGCGGAAATTCCGCCAGTTCATTTCAAATCGTCGGTGGTCCACCGCTGCCGAAAGGTGAAACGCTCGACACCAACCGGCGAACCGTCAGCACCGATTACTTTCAAACGCTCGGCTTACAACTTCTGCGCGGTCGCACGTTTGATAGTCGCGATACCGCGAAAGGACCTCGCGCCGTGGTTATCAATGAAGCAATGGCGCGCAAATTCTGGCCTGGTGATGATCCGCTCGGCCGGTACCTCACCTTCAATTCGGACACGCAGTACGAAATCATCGGTGTGGTAAGTAACGCAAAACATTCCAGCCTTCAAGAAGAAGACGCACCCCAGGCTTACACTTCTCATCAACAAGTTGCATCGCGCACGATGGACCTCGCCGTCAGAGCGAATTACTCTTTTGACGGGGAGCCCGCACCTCTTATCAACGCCATTCGGCAGACCGTCACCAAAATCGATCCGGAACAGGCGGTCCACAACATCGGGACAATGGAGCAACGGTTGTCGGAGTCGATCGCGCCGCAACGCTTCGTCGCGTTACTGCTCAGTCTCTTTGCCGCGCTCGCCCTGATTCAGGCCTTGATCGGAATTTATGGTGTGATGTCGTATGCCGTGGCGCAACGCAAGCAGGAACTCGGCATTCGCATCGCGCTCGGAGCGCAGCCCGGCGGCATACTAAGTCTGGTTCTCAGGCGAGGAATGAAATTGACACTCATCGGCCTGGGGCTCGGATTGATCGGTGCTGTCGCCTCGACCCGGCTTCTACGCGATATGCTTTTCGGCATTAAGCCGTTCGATCCGCTGACGTTTGCAGGCATGACACTCTTACTGGTGTGCATCTCGCTCCTTGCGTGCTTCCTGCCTGCACGCCGCGCGACGAAAGTTGATCCTATGAACGTGTTGCGAAACGATTGAAGTAGGACGGTGGGCCGGCCAGTCGCACATGGACTCTGGCAACTATTGCTTCGACGCTCCGAACGACTGTGCCTTAATTGTGTGGTCGATCAGATATAAATCCGAAGATATCTGATTAGCTATCCTGCTTCTTATCTCTTCAGTGGCGCTGGTGCCATGCCATATCTGCAACACCAAACCGTCTTTCGTAGTCAGGATGTGCGTCGGCGTTCCTGTGCCTTCGAAGAATTTCGGTAGCGGAACTTTGGTGGGCCATTCGACGCAAGTTTCGAAACCGAGCCTCTCGGCATAACTTTGTGTCTCAATATCACCAGCGAACTCTTTTAGCACCATCGGCAAATATGCGATTTTTAGTTCGGCCGCAGTCTTGCGAAGACTATCCATTATGTCTTTCGACAATTCGCACGGAGCACAAGCCGAATCCACCACTACGAGCAACAGCAAATCACCAGTTATCAAGCTCGAGACCTTCTGCTGTTTCGACGTTTGCAGATCCGCAAGCGCAAGCCTGGAACCAAACTCAGGCTGCCCCAGATCTTTGTTGAACTCATGCATCCGCCGGAAATCGTACCCTTCTTTGAGAAACACCCTTCGGCTCGCTGATGCGGTTTGAACCGCTGTAAAGGATCGGAAAACCAGAAAGGCGATTAAGAGGGTGACAACGAATGCGCCGGCGAACAAACCGATGTTGAGTTTTGACTTCAGCGCCGACAGAACTCCCGGTGCGGTTGTATTCTCCATTTTCGATCCCTAACCTTTATCCGGCTTCTTTGCTGATTCAGCTTTTAACGCCTGGTATTGACCTAAGCTCATCTTGAGGAATTCGAGGTTTATGTGTGTCCGCAGTTGCTGATCGTTGAGCAGTTCGACCGATTCAAACAGTGAATCCTGTTTCTCCTCGAAGAGCTTCAACGAGAACCCGGGAACGACTCTTTTTGAATCCGTCAGAAACTGGCTGGAAAGAGCATCGTTATTCGAGGCATTTCCGTCCGTCCTGGCGTTATTGAACGCCGTGACCATTTCACGAAAAGTCTCGGCAGCCTCTGTTTGTAGTTTGAACTCTGAGTACAGTTTCGTCAGTACGAGCCAGTAAGAGGATTTTCTTCCGAACCGCAGTTCTGACTTGCCGATGGAGCGTTTGGCTTCGTTAAGCAGGTCGGTACAAAACTGCGAACAGGTGACGTCTTGTGGTGAAATCTGGACGACAAAAGTTATCTGGCCCAATGAACGCAGTGGCTCCGGGAGATCTTTCAACGTCTGCTGTGCTCGCGGCACGTCTCCTTCTTTGAATTCCGCGACAGCTAAGGCCGCGCCCGCATCGAGCCTCAAGTCTTCCCAAAACTCGACGTCCACCTTCCTCTCGTCATCATTCATCTTTTCCAGAATCTGAATCGCTAGTGGCCACTTCTTTTGTTGCACGGCGGCTAAGGCTGCGTTCAGCAAGTAGCGTCCGCGAACCATGGGGTCGTTCTGGATTCCGTCCGCTTCCTTCAGCATTTCTTCTACATCGGTTTTTTGTAGATCCCGATTCAGTAATTGTTTCGTCTGCGGCTTAACATGTGCGAGACAAATCTCGATTGCCTGCTCCACCAGCGGCGCTTTCTCAGGCAGGAGTTCGGTAAAGGAGCTCCTCAATCTCGTTGCAAAGACAGCTTCGTCGGCGCAACCTCCAATCTGTTTGCTGCTGAAAGCAAGTTGCCGCTGACGTAAGTGTTCGGCCACAAAATTCAGGAAGGAGATCTTTAATTCACGGGGCGGCAACAAATTCGCCGGGACATTTGCGTTGCCATGTTCAGGAAAAGCCATGCGCTGCAAGCTAAACAACCTGGCCGTGGTCGGCGTGGTTGAGACACTTAACAACGCAGCTTTGACGAATTGGTTTGCGAGATCGGGATTTTTACCTCGCAAGGCCAGGGCAAGCCTATAGGCGTTTGGCGGAAACTCTAAAGCAAGCGCAACACGCCCGAGTTCAGCCGCGCGCGCAGCATCGGTGTTTACAAACCCCAGAGCTTGCTCGATCAGCGCTTCGGCGTTCAGCTTCTTTTCGTTGTCAGGAATTTCTTTCTCTGAGTCGCTGAGGATCCGCACTAACCGAGTTGATTGTTTCTTGTTGTGCATGGAAATGAGAGCCAGCACCTGTCGGGTCACCTGGAAAAATCTTGGTCTCTGCTGCTTCACTTCTTCCGCGGGGTAAAAAGCGATCGCGTCAACTGATTTTTCAATCCAGGTATTTGCCTGATTACGTTCTGACTCCCACCATAAGTTGCTCAATTGGGCCAACAACAGGGCGCGCTCCAATGCGTCACTCCTGGAAGCACTTTTCAAGAGATTGCTCGTGAGTATGTCCGCGCGGCTGCGCCAGAGGTCACGCTCAATCGATTTGGCAGCATCCTGTGCGGGCGCGCACACACACAACGCGTGCAACACCAGAATGAAACTCGCTATCCGTTTCATAGGATCAAGGAACCTCATCGTTGGCTCAACCCGGTTTAGTCGAGAATCGGCTTATCCTCACAGGGCGGAGTAGACGAGCAATTGGCGCCATTTTCAATCGCCATGTATTTGCAGTCGTGGGCGCCGTTCAGCCGGTGGAAACACTGAAGAAAGGTGCAGTTTTCCGGTGGAGCCGGACAAACCCATTCTGCGCGCACACTGCGCGTCGATAAGGTGATGGTAAACATCACAATCAGAGCCAGCATCGCGCCCGCAATTACAGCAACCAAGCCGCTGCGGAATCTGTTTGTTTTCATTTCAGTTCTCCTCTCACTTCCAGTTAGCGAGGCTTATTAGTAAGGGGCGTCAGTCCATCATCGTTTCTTCACATGCACTGGTTGGGGGGCTGGCAGGACAACTGCTGCTGGATGGCGAAAATAAACACATGTAGATCCCTTCCTCATTTCGCATACAACCCTGGGCGGTCCACGTGCATGATCCCTGTGTTACTTCCTCCACCGCGCATCGCCATCCGACCGCATGGACCGGAAAGACGAACGCTCCAGCAATGATACCCAGCAAAATACAACCCAGGATCGCCGGATGAAATGGTCTACTCCTCTGTCGACTCATAAGACAAACTCCTTTGTTCGAAACTTCCCGCGAAACCCGTCAGCGATGTGACGACAACGCGCTTACTGCATCCGACACCACCTGGTTGACAATCCTCTTTCGAGCGACTGGATCAGGACTCGTGCCAGGCCACTTATTGATTACGGTGCCATCTTTTTCCACCAGGATGTGTGAGGGCACCACCATTCGGAAAACGGAATCTGTTTTGACCGCCTCGTCCGTCGTGCAAACGAAGGTTTTCGAAGCTAAGCCAAGGGAGTCAGCGTATGAGAATGCCCTGGCGGATGTCTCCACGGTGCTGAACATCACGAGGAAGGTATTCATCCCGGCTTCAGAGACTTGTTCTTGTATAAGCCGCAACTGATCCGACGCCAATGTGCAGGCGCGGCAGCCAGGGTCGACAACGAACAGCATCGCCGGCTGATCCGTGATGGCGTCCGCCAGGCTGCTCCCATCGGGCGCCTTATACATGGACAAGTCAACTTTGGCGCCCAGTGCTGGACCCGATCCAGGTCCGTTCATCCGCGATGCGAAATCGAAACCGCCACGGACCGGAAAAAAACCGTTGCGAATAAACGTTTTCACCAGAACCGTTCCAACCAAACACAAGGTGAAGACGATCGCGCATCGCATGAGCAGCGATCGTTTTGACGACAGGCTATGAAGCGCCCGCTTAATCATTAGTGCGTCTTTTCAGGAACGGATTTCACGAAGGCCGCTTTTTGGACCAGCACGTCCTTCAACAATTGCAGACGTAACGTTGCGCGTTTATCAACAGGCCGTACAGATCCGAGGGCGTAGCGAACGCCTGCGTCGTCTCGTTCCAGTAACGTTGCCGGGATCTTGTAAGAGTTTGCGAGTAACGGATTGGAAAGAACACCGCCTGCTGGTGCTGAAGATCCACACTCAGCCGGCTTTTGCTCGCTGGCTTTATTGATCGCCGTCACAGCTTCCGTAAGCACTGCAGGCGCAGCCGAAGAAGAATATTTCGCGTAAAGACGGACCATTGAGAGGCGCCAACTGAGGGTCTTCGCGACGGGTGCGTTATCGAGTTCGTTTCGAGCTGGACCAAGCAAATCGATAGGACTGAGGGCGCTTTTCTGAGGCAAACACTCGGTGACGATCGTCAGTCGCACAAACGCTTTTAGAGAGTTCGGGGCGTTGTCGATCGTTCTCGTCATTGCGGGTAAATCGTCCGCTTTCAAATGAGCGCAGGCAGCGGACGCGGCGTGGTTCCAACGGCGGCTGTCCCACGTATCGCCGAGTCGTTTCTGGCCATCAAGACTGACTGAGTCGAGGATGCGTATTGCTTCGTCGAAGTTTTCCTGCCTGCCAGCGAGATCTGATGCAGCGAGCAGCATCTTGTTCTTCTGTTCATCAGATTCAGCGCGCTCCGCTGCCTTCAAGAATTGCTCAACACTTGGTTTGGCGGCTTCTTCCGTAACGGATTTCGTCGTGGAGGATTTCGGCGACGCAGAGCAACCTGCGATTGCTGCTCGCATGCGCTGTGACTGTGACGGAAACACTTGCTCGAAGAAAGCGAGATTGGCTGTAGCCAGCGGCACGAGATGGCAATTAGTTGGTCCTGCTTGCGCACTAGGATTGTTGTAAAGACCTTCCGCCAGCATTCCAAGGACTGCGGCCTGATGCTCGGCCGTTTTAAATGGACCCTGGAACGCAGCCGACAGCAATATGCTTACAAGATTGCTCTCAAAGGTGCTCTTACCGACCCCGATCAAGTGGTTGAACAACGCGTCGCCGGCTGGTTTATCTCGGTTTCGGAGTCTCCACAAAAGGTTGGCGAGCCGTAATGAGAGGCCCAGGTTGAGAGACTCAGCGCCAAGCCGTCCGGCTTCCTGAGGGTTTGTAGCGATCATGGCGAGCCCGGCTTCAACGAGCGCATTGGCGTTCTCTCTGGTTTGGTCTGCATTATTGCGGTCGAGGTGTTTGGTGAGGATTGTGGTTAACCGATCGCTAAACTCGGGAGCGCGGGCCGCGGAGATGCTTAACAAAGTTCGCGTCGCAACTAAACGACAGGACTCGTCACCTTTGTCGTCTGCCGGCGCACTCTCAACGAGCTTCAACCCGTTCAGAAACCAGGCCCGCGCTTGCTTCGGATCCTCGCTCCACCAAACGTCCGCCAGCCGCGCCCAGAGTGCTGCTCGATCGAATGCATCCAGCGATTTTGCATCGCCTTCGAGATCGTCAACCAATAACTGAGCGCGTTCGGTCCACGGGTTTATGCGTGGGGCCGGCTCCTGGCGCGGCTGGTCCTGGGCGGACGCAGTAGCAACGATAAGCAGCAGAACACACACAGCACACCGAAGCCGCCCTTTTGCCGCCGACCACCTGAGTGGTGAGTACAGAGGGATGCGCACAGGTTAATCCAGGAGCGTTTCTTCACAGGCTTCCAGGGGAGGACAACTGCAATTCGGGCCTGACCCGTTAAACTTGCATACCCAGGCACCATCACCGCCATAGCGTTCGCATCCTGCGGAACTGCAGGTGCAACTTCCAACCTGGACCGAGTCGATTGGGCACGACCACCCGACAAATGCGTTTGCAGGAACGATCGCGAAACCGCACAGCGCGCCGAAAAAAATCGATGCGAGCACCGCTGGATGAGTAAGTTTCTGAATTTTTATTTTCATGAGGAGATTCTCCACGGAGCGCAACGCTGCGGCGCGCTCGAGGTTGAGGTCAATTGGGGCTCCTAGTTTCAGTCCGATTCAGATCTAAGACGAGCAGTGGGGTAACGAGACGGCAGATTATTCCTGTTACCGGCACGTGTCAATCCAAAAATACGTAACGTTTGTATGTCTTTTCGTATAGCCCCAGACCCCGTTCAATGGATCCTCTGCCGTATGGCGACGCTCACCGCCTTGTGATGGTTGATTCACAGTATCGCGGTGAATCGAGCGGCGTGTCATTCGCCTACTATGAAGACTGGCGGCAGCAAAACAATGTCTTTGATGACGTGGCGTTTTTCAATTTGCGCTGGAATGCGAATCTCGAATTTGGCCACGAGACGGAAACACTTAATCTAACGTTCGGCACCGCAAATCTGTTTTCAATTTTGCAGGTAGCACCGTTGCTCGGCCATGGTCCAACGGCAGGAACTTCCGATACGGTCCTCCTCAGTCATGGCTTATGGCAAAGAAGGTTCGGCAGCGATCCCGCGATCGTAGGCCGTCAACTTCGAATCGATGGGCGTAGCCTGACCGTAATCGGAGTGATGCCGCCCGACTTTCGCTTTCCGTTTCAGAGTGACTTATGGTGGCTGACTGATCGTTACTTCAATCGTCAGAATCGTGATTTACGGTTAGATCAGACGATAGCTCGTCTCAAGCCCGGCGTCTCGACCGAACAGGCACAAGCAGAAATGCGGCAGATCGCCGCTCGCCTCGCGCAAACCTACCCTGAGACAAATGCGGAAGTGACGGCAACTGTTGTCCCAGTGCGAGATTTCTGGTTTGGCAAACTACGCCGATCATTCTGGCTGCTGCTGGGCGCCTGCGGGTTTGTGCTGTTAATTGCCTGTGCGAACGTGGCGAACCTGCTTATGACGCAGGCCACCGTGCGCGAGCGTGAGTTGGCCGTGCGCGCGGCGCTTGGAGCAAGCCGGGCACGTCTGATTCGACAATCGATCTCGGAAGCGTTGCTGCTTGTTTCGATCGGCTGCGCCGGCGGCATCGCACTCGGTGCTTGGAGCCTGCAGATGCTTGTTGCACTGCTGCCGGAAGAACTCCTGCCGTTCTTCGTGAAGATCGAACTTGACCGGTCGGCGCTGATATTCACGTTGCTGATTTCAGTTATGACCGCTCTCTTTGTCGGCCTGTTACCGGCGCTGAGGACGGCATCAGTGGATCTTGAACAGTCATTCAAGGAAGGTGGTAAATCCGGCACGAGCCCGAGGATGCAACGTATTCGAGGTGTGTTAGTGGTAACAGAAATCGCGCTGGCAGTCGTGTTGCTTGCCGGGGCCGGACTCATGCTGCGAAGTTTTACACGCTTGCAGAATACGTCGCCTGGTTTCACGGCGGAGGGCTTGCTGCATTTGGAAATCAACCCGACCTACCGCAGCCAGGAAGATTACCGAGTCGAGTTTATGGCGCGCCACTACCAGCAACTGCTTCAACAAGTCGCAGCAGTGCCTGGCGTAGTAGCTGTCGCGGCCAATAGTGATTTGCCGTTTGTTGGTCAAAAGCCCTGGTATAGAGGCGAGTTTTCAATTGAGGGGCAGTCGGGCGAAGAGCAAAAGCAGAACCCGGTAGTCAATTATCAAGCCGTATCACCTGACTATTTTCGTGTTATGCAAATTCCACTACTTCGCGGCCGCGTCTTCACTGATCGCGATACCGCGAGGCCGGATGGCCGCAGCGATGTTGCCATTATCAACCGGCGGTTGGCAGAGCGGATGTGGCCCAATGCCGATCCGCTGGGTAAACGCGTCAATTGCGATGACAATGGTGCCGGCTGTGCTGAAATCGTCGGCGTTGTCGGCGATGTAAAGCACAACAGTCTAGTCGACGAAGCCGGGTACGATCTCTACTTTTCGTGTTATCAGAGTTACAGCAAGCAAACTCACTTTGTGGCACGCACGCAAGGCGATCCGTTGGCGGTCGCTAACGAGATCCAGCGAGCAATCTGGCAGGTCGCTCCCGATACCGGCATCTTCAACGTTATGCCCGTGACAAAGCTTTCGTCGAACACGATCTGGCAATCACGAGTTTGGGGGCTGCTGTTAAGTATCTTTTCGGCCATCGCACTCCTGCTGGCAACTGCTGGCATCTATGCAGTGATGGCCTATTCCGTGACTCAGCGGACGCGCGAGATTGGTGTTCGGATCGCACTCGGCGCGCAGTGGCGTGACGTGCTCAAACTGATTCTGCGAAGTGGAATGACGCTGGTCACTTTTGGTTTAACAATTGGGCTTGCAGGCGCGTTAGTGTTAACACGTCTGATGACGACTTTGTTGTTTGAGGTCTCTCCGTCAGATCCGATTACATTTGGTGCAGTTGCGCTTTGTGTTATCGTCGCGACGGTGCTTGCGTGCTACATCCCGGCACGGCGCGCAACGAAAGTCGATCCACTGATCGCGTTGCGGTACGAGTAATCCGCGCACCGGAGTCTTGATCCGAGCGCTGATCTCCCCTTAAAGCTTTATGACAGTTATCGGACTGGATTTTGGCACGACTAACAGCGCTATTGCCGTAGCGGACGCAGGTAAAGAGGCGACGCTTGCTTCGTTCGGCGACGGCGGCAATGCGACTACGAGTTTTCGATCGATTCTGTACTTTCCGGCTAAGGACCGTTCTTCAACTGTCAAAGCGGAAACGCAAGCCGGGCCTGATGCGATAAACGCGTACCTCGAAGCCGATACGAAGGGACGACTCATCCTCTCCATCAAGTCGTATCTCGCGAGTCAACTGTTCACTTCCACACAGATCAACGGACGCTACTACACGCTTGAAGATCTGATCGCCGTCATCCTGCGGCGTTTAAGAACGAGGGTTATCGAACAGTTCGGCGTTTCCGCAAGGAGCGTTGTGCTCGGCCGGCCAGTGCGCTTTGCTGGCGCCGATACCCAAGCAGACGAGGCTCTCGCACTCAACCGCCTCAGATCAGCCGCTGATCTCGCCGGCTTTTCAGAAGTTATATTCGAACTCGAACCAGTCGCTGCCGCATATCAATACGAAACGCAACTGGACCACGACGAGTTAGTTTTGATCGGCGACTTCGGCGGCGGAACAAGCGACTTCACACTCGCCCATCTTGGTCCTGGTAGAAAACGGACTGGCAGAAATCCCGTCCTTGGCACTTCAGGCGTCGCCATCGCCGGCGACACTTTCGACAGCAGGATCATGATGAACCTCGTAGCCCCAAAACTCGGTCTTGGCTCGCATTACGTTTCGTTAGGCAAGGAGCTTCCCGTCCCTGTCTGGCTATATTCACAACTCTCGAGCTGGCATCGCACGTTTCTTCTGAAAGATCCGAAGACGATGACCGTACTTCGCGAAGTCAAGAATCAAGCTTCAGAACCTGACAAGATAACGGCGTTGATTCAGATCATATCTGAGAACTTAGGATACGCTCTTTATCGAGCCGTCGAGAGTACGAAAGTCGAGTTAACAGCAAAGGAAGACGCGCGCTTCGTATTTGCCGAGACCGCTGTGAACATCGAAGACACTCTCGAACGCTGGCGTTTCGAATCATGGATTCAACCGGACATTCAAAACATCGCAACATGCGTTAAGGGTCTTGTCAGTCAACATAATGTGAACTACAGCGACATCGGCAGTGTGTTCCTCACCGGCGGATCTTCCTTCGTGCCGTATGTGCGTCGCTTCTTTGCGAGGACCTTTGGA
>DASTQB010000320.1:0-2397 GCA_035761985.1 Pyrinomonadaceae bacterium | reverse complement strand
CGTGGCCGGATGATTGTAGATCTGAAAGGGAGTTCCGATCTGTTCGATGCGGCCCACGTTGAGCACGGCGACGCGATCGCCGAGTTCGAGAGCTTCTTCCTGATCGTGTGTGATGAAGATCGCGGGCACGTTCACCTTTTTCAGCAACGCTCGAATCTCACGACGGAGATGAACACGCGTTTGCGTATCAAGCGCGCCAAACGGTTCGTCAAATAGCAGGACTTCCGGCTTGTAGGCGAGAGTCCGCGCTATGGCAACGCGCTGCTGCTGCCCGCCGGAAAGTTGCGAGGGATACTTCTTACGGTGTTCGGTGAGTTGGACCAGCGACAACAACTCGTTCACAGTCTCACGGATCTCTTTGCGTTTACGTTTACGGATGCGCAGCCCGTAACCGATGTTCTTCTCCACCGTCATCTTCGGAAAGAGGGCATACGACTGAAAGATCACGCCGACGCCACGCTCGCGCGCCGGAAGGTCGGTAACGTCCTTGCCGTGCAGTATCACTTTTCCCGTGTAGGGCATCTCCAATCCGGCGATGACGCGCAGGATCGTCGTCTTCCCGCTGCCCGACGCACCCAGGAGGACCAACACCTCGCCTTCAGCCACGTCGAAGGTGATATTTTCGAGCACACTGGTCTTGCCGAAGCGCTTGCTGATTCCGATCACACGCGCAGCCGCGGCCGGCGGTGCAGCGTCCGGTGCGAGTTCTTCAGGCTTAGGCATCAGTGTCTCTTTGGCTTTCACGAAGCACCTCAATCAACATCGAGCCAGTCGCGCGCAAAAAACAGGACACTGAAAATCAGGAATGAAAACAACGCCAGCACGATCGCGATCGCGTTTGCCGCTTCGATCTGGCCTTCGTTGAACTTTGCGAAGATGTAGAGCGGCGCCGTTTGTGTTCGTCCAGCGAGATTTCCGGATACGAGAATCGTCGAGCCAAACTCTCCAACCGCTCGCGCAAACGTCAGCAACGCACCCGAGACGATGGCGCCGCGCAACGACGGCAACGTCACGTGCCAGAAGGTCTGCCAGCGCGTGGCGCCGATCGTCGCCGAAGCTTCTTCAAGCGAACGGCTCATCGTGTCGAACACCGGTTTAATGACGCCGAATGCGAGCGGGAAAGTGACGAAGATATTCGCGAGTATGATCGCGCCCGCCGTGAACATGATCTCGAAACCACGCGGTTCGAGAAGACGTCCGAGCGTGCCGTACGGTCCCCACAGCAACAGCAAAGCAAAGCCTGCGACGGCAGTCGGAATCGCGGTTGGGAGCGAGATCGTGACGATGAGTGCGTTGCGTCCCCAGAAGTTGTAACGCGACAAGACGTAAGCCGCGAACAGGCCGAAGATGACGTTGAACACGGTGGCCCAAAAGCTCGTCGCCATTGAGAGCTTGAGCGCGAAGATCGCCTCAGGCGCAGTCAACGCTGTCCAGAAGCTATGAAGACCATTGCTGGTGCCGAAGATGAAGATCGAAGCAAGCGGGAGGAACACGAGCGGCAGCATCATGAACACGAGCATGCCGATGCTCAGTGGTCTAACTACGTCAAACCCACGCACATGCCGCATTGATGAAACGAGGGTGCTCATTCGATCACTTTCTCTGAACCTGGTCCCTGAAGACGCGCTCGATCACATCAGGATACGCCTTCTCCCAACCACCAAATAGCTCAATCCCAAACGGCATCTCGATGCGTCCAAACTTCGTGTTCGCCTGGTTGAACGCATCGTTGGTACTCGAGTAGAAATGAAACTTGACGAACGCCTCCTGCGCTTCGTCGCTCCAGAGATACTGCATGAACGCGTCGATGACGGCGCGTTTTCCCGCGCTGACGTTTTTGTCGATTACAACCGCCGGATGCTCGCTGAAAATCGTTGACTGAGGCACGATGATCTCGATCGGAGCGTTGGCTTCTTTCATCAACAGTCCTTCAAGCTCGTAAGTGATCAACGCATCGCCGTTGCCGAGTTCAAAAGTGGTCCGCGCTTCGCGTGCGGAACCCGGCGTGGAGATCACGTTTCGCCAGATCGCCTGCAGCGTTCGTAACGCTCGCACGCTGTCCTCCGACTTCTTTAACTCCGATCCGTAGATGGCAAGTATCGACCACTGCGCGCCGCCCGAACTGATCGGATCCGGATGGATCATCCGAATTCCAGGTCGGGCCAGGTCCGGAAAATCGCGAATGCCCTTCGGGTTTCCCTTGCGGACGATAATCACGAAAGGGGTCTTGTTTACGATTCCCCGAGCCGGAAAAGCATGCCAGTCGGATGTTACAAATCGGTCTTTTTGCAGCCGCTGCGCGTCGCGCTCGATCGAGAGAATAGCAATTTCCGCTGGTGCACCCTGCAGGATCTGGTTAGTGACTGTTTCGGAACCCGCGTACGACGTCTGAAAAGT
>DASTQB010000319.1:0-9956 GCA_035761985.1 Pyrinomonadaceae bacterium | reverse complement strand
GATCGTCGCGATGCATGCCGGGCTACCTTATGCAGCTCGTTAAAACGCGTAGGGAAACACAACTGCCAATAACAATGAATTGGCTCTCGCTGCCTAATTAAGCACCGAGCGTCTCGCCGCAAGTTGCTCATGCGCGCGGAGTGAGATGTCACTTAGATGAGCTGGCCTATGCTTTCGGTCCGTGAGCATGGGCGAGACTAAAGCCGGACTAGCTCGTGTCGAGGTCTTGTCGCTTCACTGACTCGGCGTTGAGCGAATGTTTGCCAGGTTCGCCTGGCAAGAAAGAGAAGCGACTAAGCATGTAGAGTCCTTCGGGGTTGGTTTTTGGATCCGAGTTCAATTCTCGGCGCCTCCACCATAATTTATTGCGGGAGTCCTCACTCCCGGAAAGACCCAGGAAAGCGATATGAGCACTGCAACTCACTTGATGACGGCGCAAGAATTGGCCGATTTGCCTGACGAATCGGTTCGTCACGAACTTATAAAAGGGGAACTCCTCACGATGCCTCTTCCGAAGATTGAACACGGGCGGGTATCCGCCAACCTCACATTTCTCCTGATGCAGCACGCAAGATCCAATCAGCTTGGTGAAGTCCGTGCTGAAGCAGGCTACAAACTTGAAACTGACCCTGACACAGTTCTCGGGCCTGACGTTTCTTTTGTTGCACAGGATCGAGTCAGCCTCAGTCCTGAGGGGTATCACGATGGTCCGCCGGATCTTGCGGTTGAGGTGTTATCTCAAGGCGATCGCAGAGGCAAAGTAGAATACAAATTGTCGCTGTGGTTGGAACTCGGAACGAGATCCGTCTGGTTAGTTAATCCTCGCCGCCGAACCGTTGAGGTATGCAAGGCAACCGGGGAGAGAATACTTTTCCACGAAACGGACGAACTCGTCGACGACACGGTCCCCGGCTTTCGCGTAAAAGTTTCAGAGATCTTCGCCTAACCAACGCTCACTTGGACCGAAACCTTCCCATCGGAATCTTCGACAGCGGCGTTGGTGGTCTAACAGTCTACAAAGCCCTGCACGAACGTCTGCCAAACGAACGCTTCGTCTACCTCGGCGACACCGCTCGCGTACCCTACGGCACGAAATCTCTCGCAACCGTCGAACGCTACGCTGTCGAGAATTCAAAATTTCTCGAAGCCCACAAAGTCAAGTTACTCGTAGTCGCCTGCAACACGGCCTCGGCACTCGCTCTTCCCGCAATTCGCGCGGCGATCAAAGTTCCGGTAATCGGCGTGATCGAGCCGGGTTCGCGCGCGGCGGTTGAAGTCGCACAAGGCGCGAACATCGGAGTCATCGCAACAGAAGCAACGATTCAAAGCGGCGCTTACGCGAAAGCACTCGCAGCGATGGGCGCAACGGGCCAGGTTATCGAGCGTGCCTGCCCGTTGTTTGTTTCGTTAGCGGAAGAAGGATGGGCCAACAGCGACGTCGCACGCATCGTCGCGCGTGATTACCTGAGTGAGTTTAAGAAAACAACTGTCGGCGCCCTTGTGCTTGGCTGCACCCACTACCCGATTCTGCGCGACGTGATCAGTGAAACTGTCGGCCCTGACGTCAAGCTGATCGATTCAGGCGCAGCAACTGCACGGGACGTCGAATCACTGCTGGAAAACTCTGATCTGACGCACGAAGACGCTTTGGCGCTTTACCAGGAACGGCAACTCTGTGATGATCTAGACCACTTTTACGTAACCGATGCAGCCGAGAGATTTGCTAAGGTAGCAGAGAGATTCCTGGGATCTGCTCCTTCCATTCTTGAAGCCGTAGAGATTTGGGGACACGATGAGCTTCGAACGCACTGACGGACGCGCACCCGACGAAATGCGTCCGGCAAAAATCACGCCCGGCTTTCTGCCTTATGCCGAAGGTTCGGTGCTGATTGAGATGGGCAACACGCGCGTTGTTTGTTCCGCGTCGCTTGAAGACCGCGTTCCGCCGTTCCTGCGAAACCAGGGTCAGGGGTGGTTGACTGCTGAATACGCGATGTTGCCGCGCGCGACGCAGACACGAACCTCGCGCGAGATCGGACGCGGCGGACCTTCCGGACGCACACACGAGATACAACGTCTGATCGGCAGAAGTTTGCGTGCGGTCGCGGATATGAAGGCATTAGGTGAACGAACGATCACGATCGATTGCGACGTTTTGCAGGCCGACGGCGGTACACGCACAGCTGCGATCACGGGCGCTTACGTTGCCTTTGCTTTAGCGAGTCACCAGTTGTTAAAAAACGGCAAGATCACGCGACCGTTGACGACGAACCAGGTTGCGGCTGTCAGCGTCGGGATCGTAAACAGCACGCCGCTTCTGGATCTCAAATACGATGAAGACTCGCGTGCTGAAGTCGATATGAACGTTGTTTGCACCGGCGACGGCCGCTTTATCGAGCTTCAGGGAACAGCCGAGCGCGAGCCTTTCAGCAGGGCGCAAATGGACGAATTAGTGGGGCTCGGGGTGCGCGGGATCGAAGCGTTGATCTGCATGCAACAGCACGTGATCTCGCAGGCAGAAGGTTTATAGGTCTTATACGTCCTATTGACCTATACGTCCTATTAAGAGCAACGACAAAGCTCATCAGGGGCATCTGACAGTCCCAGAAACTTGGGAGGGAAAATGCGACGCATTCTAGTTTTTGCTTTGGTTTTAGCGGGGTTAACGGCGCCCGTGGCCCTCGCGCAGCAGCTCTACACCCACGACAAAGTCGATTACACATTTGAACTTCCCTCGGCGACATGGAAAGCCATACTCGAGCCTGATGCCGCTCACGAGCATCCCGAATTTGTGTTTGGCGATCGACTCGACGGGTTTCTGACGATTCGTAAAGAGGTCGTGGAAGCGGGAACAACACCTTCCGAAGTCGCGCGACGCGATCAGGATCTCAAACTTCGTTTCCTGCCCGGCTTTGTTGAGGGTAAAGAAGAAAAGTTCGACGGCAGGCTCGACGGCGTCACAATGTCTTATGAATTTGTGAGAACGGGCAAGCCAATGCTTGGTCGCACGTACTACTTGCAAGCCGATAACCGCACGATCTATGCGCTTCGCTTCACTGGTTTGCGCGACAAGTTGAATCGCATTCGAAACCAGACCGACTTAATCGCTCGTACGTTCAAGACGAAGTAACACAGATCAGATGAAGCTGGCGCCCGGACTAGCAATCAAACCTTCGCCCATACACGGCAAAGGCTGCTACGCCACTATTCCTTTCAAGAAACGACACAAGATCGCCGAGTACACCGGCGAGAAGATCTCAAACGCCGAAGCTCGTCGCAGAGCGCATCGAAAAATGCTGCGAATCTGCGAAGTCAATAGCCGTTATAGTCTCGACGGCAGCCGCGGCGGGAATGGTACGCACTACATAAACCACTCGTGTGTCCCGAACGCGTTCATGCAGATCCTCTACGATCACATTCTCTTCATCGCCTTGCGCGACATCGAGGCCGGCGAGGAGATCACGATCGATTACGAGTCAACGTTGCACTCCGACGACAAGCGCTGCATCTGCGGCGCGGTAACTTGTCGCGGCACGATCAATAAACCTGATTAGAGACGCGGCAACGTAAAACTAAACCTCGATCCACGTCCTTCTTCCGAATCGAGATCAACTCGCCCTCCGTGTTGCTCGACCACTTCGCGCACGAACGACAGTCCGAGTCCAGTCGATTCCTCGTCTTTCTCCTGTCCTTCGCGGACGACGCGATAAAACTTGTCCCACACACGTTCTTTCGCCTCGGCCGGAATACCAAAGCCTCGATCCTCGACGCACACGCGAACTGCTTCGGCTTCGAGTGCGGTTGAAACAGTGACCGTAGTTCGCTCAGGGCTGTACTTGATCGCGTTGTTCACGAGGTTCTTCACTGCCTGGGTGATCAGGCTCTTGTCCGCGGCGACGGGCGGAATTCGATGTGCAGGTTGCTCGATCAAGCGTATGCGCTTTTTCTTTGCGATTGGCTGTAACGACGCGATCGTTTCCCGCACCACTTCGTCCAGACGAAGCGGAATCTTGAGAACTTCCTGCTTGTCTTTGCGCTCGAGTTGAGTGACGGAGAGAAACGTATTGATCATTCGCGACATGCGTTGCGACTCGTTCGCAATGATCGACACAAACTCACGCGCCTGTGAGGGAATCGTCTCATCAGCCGTCAACAATTCTGCAAAGCCGTTGATGCTCGTGAGCGGCGTGCGCAGCTCGTGAGACATCAGCGAGATCATGTCGCTCTTGAGCTTTTCGTACTCTTTCGTCGCCGTCAGATCTTTCACGTGAACAGCGATGCCGATCGGGTTTTCCTTGTCGCGAACGAGCGAGATCCGCAGGTTTAGAATCTGGCTTTTCTGATCGAAATTGAGTTCGCCTTCATACTCGACGCCGGTTTGTAGCACGCGTCGCACAGCGATCTCCGGTTCGTCAAACACGTCGGTGCGAAATCGATTCAGCAAAGAAAAGATATCGAGCTCGAGTGCCTGCTCGGAGGTTAGACCAGCGAATTTCAGAAGTGTCGGATTCGCAAGCGCGATCGTTCCGTCGAGATAAGCGATGGCAACGCCGTCGTCAATGTGTGCGAGCGTGCTTGCTTCGCATCGTTGCTCTACGTTGACTGCTTTGAGCACGTTTAGTGCGTCGAGCTTTCGCTTGTTTCCGCTTTGCGAGAAGTAACTGAAGTATTGAGTGCGCGCGGAGTTCTGCGAGAAGCTTTCGCGTTTCAGGTTACGCGCAAACTGCGAACCGACGGCTTCGAGCAAAGCAGTGTCATCCGCAACGAACGCTGATGCAGGACGGATAAGTAACGCTCCGGCGGTTTCGCCTTCGTGACGAAGCGGCACCGCGACTGTGGATGATGCTTCGTCCGTTTGCGTTACGAGTTGTCCTTTTGCGATTGCCTGCTGGCAGAGCTTGATACCTGCGCGCCAGACGGAGTTGCGGCGTGGATCCTGCGTATTTGGACCAGGACCTTTGAATCGCGCGACGGCTTCAAGTGAGTTTGACTCGGCACAGTTAAAGACGACGGCTTCATTCAGCGGCAGCACTGTATTCAAGAGTTTTAGACCACTCATCAGGCGCGCGTCTGCGCTGATGGTTGAGTCGCCGCTGTTGACCGGTGAGCTGAAGAGAGTGCGCGACATAGTGCGGTCGAGGGACCACAATCGATTCACCTGGATCAGCAGCAACGAAGTTCCCGCGCTGAAGAGGAGCGGGAAGAGGAGTAGATCGACGTTGAAGAACTGAAGCGCCGCGAAGGTGATGCAACCTGCGGCGACAATGCCGCCCGCGAGATAGCGCCACGAGCGACGGAATCCAAGACGATTTACTGGCAGGCTGAACGCGACTGAGAACCCGACAAGCGTGGCGCCGGCGAATGCAAGATCGGGACTCGTTAGCGGGGCGAGTGGCGTTGGCGGAAGAAGCGCCTGGAATTCGGGCAGCAGGCCGAAACGCCAGCACAAAGCTCCTGTCAGACCGGCAATGGTGCCGAGAGCGGTTGCGGCGAGGTAAGAGGTTAGGGTTCTTGTTGCTATCAAGGCTAGAGGTAGAGCCACCGTGGCGTGGCTGGGAAGGATCAAAAAGCCGCGGAGATTATACGATCGAGGAGGGCGTTAAAGCCAGTTAAAACCGAAAATAGGTCGTATAGGACGTATAGGACCTATAGGACCTATAGGACCTATATGGCTTGCAGGGCCTGAAGAATCACCGGGATTTCCTCCGCGAAGACGGTGCGGAGGTCGAGCAGCACCTTTCCTTCCGAGATCCGCGCGATGATCGCGGGCGACCAGCGGCGAAGGTGATGCTCAATTTCGGCCGCGGATTTGCGAGGATGGGTAACACCGATAATCACCGTGGGCAGGGTTGAGGTTGGTCCTGCGCCTCCGCCAATCGTCGACTCGCCAGGTAGAAGTTCGAGATGGAGCTCGTTTTGAACTGCGTCAACCATGGATCGGGCGAGTTGCTCGATCTCGTCGGCGGTCAGGGCCAGCATCTGCATTACGGGCACTTCCGTCCACGCCCGGTCTTTCTGGTGTGAGACCAGCGTTGCTTCGAGGGCCGCGAGTCGCAACTTGTCGCTACGCAAAGCACGATAAAGCGGATGTTTTCTCAAGCGCGAAACGATTGCACGCTTACCGACGATCAGGCCCGCCTGGGCCGAACCCAGCAGCTTGTCACCACTAAACGAAACGATATCGACACCGCTCTCCACCACGTCTCGCACCACAGGTTCATCAAGAACCCCGTACTTCTTCAAATCGCTAAGCAGACCTGAACCCGCGTCTTCGTAGAGTGGAAGGCCTGCTTCGTGGGCCAGTGCTGCGAGTTCTGAAGAGTCCGGCGAGCTCACAAACCCGACGATTCGATAATTTGACGGGTGCACGCGCATGATCAAACGCGTGTTTGCATTGATCGCGCGCCGGTAGTCTTCAAGATGTGTGCGATTTGTCGTCCCAACTTCAACCATGCGAGTGCCTGAACTCGCCATCACATCCGGCACGCGAAAGTCTCCGCCGATCTCGACGAGCTCACCTCGCGACACAATCGTCTCTCCATCTCCGGCAAGCACCGCCAGGATCAGCAACGCGGCGGCAGCGCAGTTGTTCACGACGAGCGCATCCTCAGTTCTGCATAAATCTTTCAGCAGCGACTCCACGCGCGCCGCACGCCCGCCTCGCATTCCGCTCTCGACGTCGTATTCAACCGAGCAGTAACGAGCAGCCTCATCAACCGCCGCGCGTGCAGCTTCTGACAACGGCGCCCGGCCGAGATTTGTATGAAGCAGCACTCCCGTAGCGTTGATCACCCGTCGTATGCCTGCTTGTGTTTCAGACTCCGCGCTGGCCCTCATTCTTTTCACGGCTTCATCAAGCAGGGTCTCGCCGTTCGAAGCGATCGACTCCTGCCGGACCATCGACCTGATTTCCGCCGTGACCGCCCGCGCAATGTTTGTCAGTCGCCTCAGACCCACAACGTCGCGCAGTTCTCGAGCCGCATCAGTTCGAAGCAACTGGTCCACTGACGGCACATGACGCAGATTCGGGCTTGCTTTGCTCATAAGGAATAGCGGATTGTCAGGATTCGCAGCATTTCCTGTCAATCTCTTCCAACGTGTTAATCATGTTAAAAACTTTTGTTGACACTCTCATTTTCCGGCGTCTAGACTGCTGATCGTGGCAATTCGTGATAACAGACTACGCCGACAAACCGTACAGGCCCAATCCAAAAACAAATCCGGCGAGAATCAACCGACTCCTGACGAACAACTGACGCGCCTAGAAGACGATATCCGGCGCCTGCGGATCGAGTTTGATATCTTCTTCAACGGTGGAGCGAAACGGCCGCCTTACGATACCAAAGGTCGTGTCGAGACGTTACTGAAACGGCTCGGGGATGATCGCACGCTCAACTACGCACAGCGTTACCGCTACAACTCACTCGCCGCTCGCTACAACGCCTTCAGAGATCTCTGGCGTCGCACGATGCAAGGCCGTGAGGAAGGGCGTGATGCAATGTCGGCCGCCCGGGCCATGGCGAAGAAAGAGACGGTCCAGAAGCCGGTCGAAGCAGTGTCGTTTGTTTGTGTTGACGCTCATCACGACGTCGAAGTGGTGAAGAACATCTACAGTTCCTTAATCGAAGCCAAGCGCCGCTGTGGTGAGCCGACTGACGATCTCTCGTTTCCCAAGTTTCATCGTCTGCTTGCGTCAAAAGCAGATGGACTGAAACAGCAGCTTGGCTGCGATCGGGTGCGGTTCTCAGTTGCGGTAGAGGGGGGCCACGTGAGTTTCAAGGCCCGTGCGGAAGAGTAGTCTGGACCAACTGGTCCCAAGAAAAAAGGCGACCACAACGGTCGCCTTTTTTCTTGTGAGCTTACCGGACCCGTGACCGGAAGCAAGTCAGTGGCTTTGCAAATGCAAGCCGGGGAGACATTACATCTTCGTCACTTTTTCAGCCTGAGGTCCCTTTGGGCCCTGGGTCACCTCAAACTCGACTTCCTGTCCCTCTTCGAGGGTCTTGAAGCCGTCGCCCTGGATAGCGCTATAGTGAACGAAGATGTCCGAAGAGCCTGGTTGCTCGATAAAACCATAACCCTTCGAATTGTTAAACCACTTGACCTTACCGGTTATTCTAGACATAACAACGAATCCTCCTAACGATTCGGTAAAACGGACGCAAAAGCACCATGGCTTTTACATCTACCAGGTTAATGCTTGTGAGCCGGGTCGCACCTTGAACTGGCGCTAGACGGAAACACACAACCAACAAAAAATGCATGGTGAACAGCGCGGGGAGCGCTAATTCAACATGCACAGACTTACAGGGGCAAAACTAACGAAACTCATTGAACTAAAAGCTTGTGGATCGGAATGCGGGGATCGAAACTGCCGCCCCGGCATTGAAACGACGGCGCATACTAAGCCAAACTTCCGCACCTGTCAAGCAAGAATTGTTTTACTGGTCCACAGCTAAGTTAAAGTGAAAGCTCAGGTTAAGAGCCGTACCTTGTTTTATTTCAACTCAATTCGTTGAAGTTGCCCCCAGTGTTTTGTTGCTCAACAGCAGATATTGAAGCGGATTCACCGGCTGATCGTTGATGCGGACCTCGTAGTGGAGATGTGGACCAGTGGACCGTCCAGTCGACCCGACCTTCCCGAGTAACTGGGCCCTCGAGACCGTCTGATCCAGTTGCACGTCGATGCTCGAGAGGTGGCCGTAACGCGTTGTTAGACCACCACCGTGGTCCACGATAACGAGCTGTCCATAACCATTTTGCCAACCCACAAACGACACGCGGCCGCTGGCGCCGGCAACCACCGGAGCACCCCACGGCGCTTCGATGTCCTGGCCCGAGTGAAACTCGTACCCGCCACCGCCGAATGGATTGCGACGGCCGCCAAACCCGCCTTCGAGTGTGCCCTCGACGGGCCAGACGGTCGGCGTATAGCCGCGCTGTCGAAGGACGGCTTCATGGGCCCGCATGTCTTCCTCGAGGCGGCTCATTTTGGAAGCCAGAGTGGCGTAGGCCATCTCGTCGAGTGGCAGCGAAGGACCGCCGGTTCCCGGCAAAGGCACAGCGGCATCGACTACGCCTGACTTCTCCGCGAGCTTGCGGGAAGTGTCTTCAACCTTCTCGACGCGGTTATTTAGTTTTTCGAGTTCCTGCCTCTGACGCTCGTTCTCGGCACGCAAGCGTTGATTTTCGAATTCGATTCGCAGGTGAGCGGCGTGTTGTGTCAGACCATAAAACCCATAAAAGAGGGCAACGCCAAGCAACAGCAGAAGTGCGCAGAAAATGGTAACTGATCTCTTTTCGACTCGAATTCGCTGGACTCGTGCACGGGAACGGGACGTGTGGGCAATGATAAAGGCGTAGAATCTGTCTTCTCTGGCCATCAGTAGTACTCCTGTTGCCGCGCAGAAAAGACGGATGCGCAGCAACCGAAAAGCACAAGCTCGCCCAAAGCGATTTGCGCAGGGTTACGGGAAAGTTGTCTTTTAATTAACTGTCGAGATTTGCAGCGGGTGGATTAAAAACCTCAAGGTCCCTCCGAGGTGAAATCCATCCGGCCGGTCCTGCAAGGCCCTGACGCTATCACACGGAGATTTTCGTTGCAACTTTGGAAGGGAAATATAAGAAAATTAGCCGCGAATTTTCACGGATTACCGCGGATAGGACCTATATGTCTTATAGGTCCTATAAGACATATTTCAGCTAGATCTCTGTGACGTCACGTCGCTTGCGCGAGCGGTCGCGGAGAATCGCAAGCACGATCATCACCAGAACCGCCACAAACACAACGACGATCGCGACCTTCAGTGCAAACAGAAGGAAGCCGACGAGCATGATGAGCTGTTTGAGGAGAGCTACGACGACGAGTATCAGGGCGACGATGGCTCCGAGTCCGCCAAAACCTTTAAGAATGCCGCTACAACACATAAATTTTAGCCCCGTAAATCAATAAGACG
>DASTQB010000318.1:0-12567 GCA_035761985.1 Pyrinomonadaceae bacterium | reverse complement strand
ATCCGCGAGAAATGGCAAGTAGAACCGCAGGCGCTCTTCGACTTCCTCAGCGCTGCCGCGAAACTGTTCTTCAAACGATGCGTAGAACTGGTCCCACTCGCGCAGCTCGTCGATTGTCCGCTCTTCCCCAGTGGCGAGATTTCGTGCAAGCGTGGTTACGTCCGTTCTCAGAATGTCGAGGGCGGCCTGGTGTGCGCCGAGATCATGACTCGTCTGTGACATCGACGCCGAGAGAGTTTCAGAAACGTTCGTCACTCGATCTGACAACAGCAACAACTCAGCTTCTGCCCGTTGCCGCTTTTCCTGTTCAGCCAGCAGGCCACTCAGAATCCTTTCGTTCACACGCGTCTCCATCGCGTGGAACTGATCCGGCAGTGCTGCGATCGACGCACTATGACGATCCAACTCGCCGGCAACTGCTCGTTGCGTGTCATTCACGTGATCCGCGATTGCCAACTGTTGGGCCACGAGATAGCCCTGAAACTCTCGCTGGTGTCGAAGCATCGCGGGCAATCGGGCGAGTGCGATCAACGTCTGAAGCAGGTAGCCGGCGATCGGTATTCGTTCGAGCGTGCGAATCGCGGCAGGGAAGCGCAGACCGCTGATCGTGACGTTGTTCAGCTTGCCCTCATCCGAATAGCGCAGGCTGGAAAGAATGTCGATCTTGTTGTAAACACCGCTTCGCAGAAGCGTCAGGTTGTGCAGGAATCCGGCTTCGTCCGGTTCGCGCTTCAGGATCGCGCGATATGCGTTCATGACGAAGTCGCGATCGTGATACTTCGTGAAGTCGGTCACATGGTAAGTGTTGTTATTGCGAAGAGCGAACTCGGCAGATAGATTCAATCGAGGCCGGTGAGGGGTTTGTTTGACTTCGAACAACGAGACCCGGCCGTCGGAGTTGTAAGCGGCGAGGTTCGCGTGTCGCCGCGTAGCTGCTTCTCTGATGCTGGTCATCAGTTGATCGACGTCGAGCTCGGAAGTCTTCATCATTTGGCCACGGATAAACGCGGAGAAGGCACACGGATGGTCGTCGCGGTCGCATCGAGGTTCGCGACGCCTTCCATCGGAGTGCCGCTTACAACCTGAAAAAATGCTGCGCCGTCGAGCCAGTCGAAACTGATCGCATCGACGCTGTGCGACGCAACCGTGATCGAATAGTTGTCAGGAGCGAGCCAGCAGTTGAACGAGAAGCTCGCTTCGACGACCTCACCCGCCTGGACCGGCCCGATGCCTGCGCGTTGAATGTCGGTGTTCGTGCCGTACAGGTGAATGCCATGCCGGTTGCGAATCAAAAACCCGAACACCGGTTCCTCTACGCTCGTGTGAAACATGACGTACATGCGCAACATCACCTGTTCGCCTGTTTCGACGATCTCGACTCGACGGCGCGACGTGTCGAGCAACTCGACGGACATCACTTCCGCATCGCCGTTTCCGTGACGGAAAGTATAACTGGGTCTATCCGTGAAATCCGTGTTCTTCTCCGCGACATTCGCCGTCTGCTCGTACGCCGTTTCGCGCGCCATGATCATTTTTTGATACTGATTCAACACATCCGGCGGTGTTCCATCAGCTTCCATGCGCCCGGCGTTCAGCAGAATCGCGCGACTACACAGCGCACGCACAGCACCCGGATCGTGCGACACAAACAGTATGGTCGTTCCATTCTGCTGCATCTCCTTGATTCGTCGCGTGCAACGATGCTGAAACACCGCATCGCCCACCGCCAGCGCCTCGTCAATGATCAGTATCTGCGGCGCAACCGCGATCGCGGCTGCGAAAGCGAGCCGGATGTACATCCCGCTCGAATAAGTTTTCAACGGCTGGTAGATGAAGTCGCCGATCTCGGCAAAGCTCGCGATCTCCGGAAGCAAACTCTCAGTTTCGCTTCTCGACAAGCCCATCAGCGCCGTGTTCATGAAGATGTTTTCGATCCCGGTGAACTCCGGATTGAAGCCAGCGCCGAGTTCGAGCAAAGCCGCGACGCGCCCGTCGAGCCACACTGATCCGTGCGTCGGTTCGAGTGTGCCCGTGATTATCTGCAACAGCGTCGACTTACCCGAACCGTTTGGTCCAATGATGCCCGTCGTGGTTCCTGCTTCGATCTCGAATGAGACGTCTTTGAGTGCCCAGAATTCGCGATGAGCTTTCAAGCGGCCGCGCGTAAGCGTTTCTTTCAGCCGGTCGGCGGGCCGGTCGTATATCCGGTATTGCTTCGAGACACCTTCGACGCGGAGTGCAGCGGGCATGATCGATCAAAAGCTCTGCGCTTTGGCGCCCTGACGAGATCCGGTCTCCTGAGTGGTGGCCGCAAGATCCGACTGCACCATCTCCTTGATCAATTCACGAAACGTGTAAGTCGGTTGCCAGCCGAGCACGCGACGCGCCTTGGAAGCATCGCCGATCAACAGATCGACTTCCGATGGACGGTAGTAACGTTCGTCAACTTTGACGAAGTCGCGGTAGTCGAGACCAGCTTCACCAAACGCGATCTCGCAGAGTTCACGAACACTGTGAGTTTCGCCAGTGGCGATCACGTAGTCATCCGGTTCGGCTTGCTGGAGCATGGAGTGCATCGCACGCACGTAGTCTTTTGCATGGCCCCAGTCGCGTTTCGCATCGAGATTGCCGATACGCAGTTCGGATGCGAGGCCCAACTTGATCCGCGCGACAGTGCTCGTCGTCTTACGTGTAACAAACTCGAAACCACGACGCGGGCTCTCGTGATTGAACAGCATTCCACTCACGCAGAAAAGCCCGTACGCCTCGCGGTAATTTCGCGTCAGGTGAAAGCCGGCCACTTTGCTGATCCCATAAGGACTGCGCGGTTGAAACGGCGTCGTCTCTCTTTGCGGCACTTCGTTGACGTTTCCGAACATCTCGCTCGAGCCCGCGAAGTAAAACCGGCACTTCGGCCGCAACTCGCGCAGTGCGGCGAGCACGTAATGCGTGCCGTTGATGTTCATGTTCATCGTCGAGAAGCCGTCGGCGAAGCTCTCGGCGACGAAACTCTGAGCGGCGAGGTGATAACACTCGTCGAAGTCGTGTTTGCTGAAAACGTGGAAAATACTGGCGTAACTCTCGAGACTCGTTGGATGCAGTGTCACGCGATCGATCAGGTGGGCGATACGGCTGAACCTCTTTTCGGGTGCTTCGAGGGCCACGCGGCGCACAAGGCCGTGGACTTCGTACCCGAGGCTCAGGAGGTAGTCGGCGAGATAACTGCCGTCCTGGCCCGTGATTCCAGTAATCAGCGCTCTCTTGGTCACAAACTTTTCCTCATTGTGGATTTGAGTGATTAGACCGCATCTGAACAGGATTAACAAGATTAGCAGGATTTGCGAATGGCCGGGCTTCTGCTAAAATGGCCGTTCTTTGTCGCTCATCAGCTCCCCGAATGGCATCAAATCTTTGCTCGTACCCGTCTTTATCGCGGAGGAATTTGTGAAGCAAGTTCTCTGGTTCTTGTGCGCCAGCATCGTGACTGTGCTCGTCGGTGGCTCGCTTGTCTCCGTCTCGGCCCAAACGTCAACTCCGACACCTGACCCTTTCGTCGTCCAGGTGACTTCGGTCAACGCAGCTTTCACCTCCGCGATGGGCGACGTCAGCGCCAACGGGCGTTTCGTCGTTTTCGTTTCCAACGGTGACATCTCCACGGAAAGAACTACAAGCCGGAACAACGCCGACGGAAATCGCGAGATCTTTTTGTACGACTATGCGCAACGCCGGATCTTCCAGATCACAAACACCCGGCACGTTCCGAATCCAGCGCCATCGCCAAGCCCGACTCCGACACCAAGCCCAACGCCAACGCCGAGTCCGACACCAACGCCGAGCCCCACGCCGGCTGATCTGACTCAGGTGAAGATCGAGATCGACAACCGGACGCCGGTGATCTCGCTGGCTCCGGCACTATCCGGCGGCACACGCGTTTACAAGATCGTCTTCAGCTCCAACGCTCCGAATCCCGGTAACTTCGACGGCACTGAAGGCACACTCGCCACCGACGCCAATTCCGAAATCTGGATTTACACGCTTCCGGCAGTCGCTGATGTAGATTTGACGCTCGGCGCTGATTTACCACTTCAGGATCTCTCCACCGGCGAATTTGAGCGGGTCACCAACACTCCCGCCAGTCGCTTGCCGAGAGCGGGGTCGGTTACCTCCGCGCCGTTCTTCGCCGATGACAATCGCGAACCGGCGATCTCGGACGATGGAAGCCTGATCGCTTTTATCTCAACGCGAGACCTCGTGACCGAAGGCAACACGGATGGAAATCCGGAACTATTCTTCTTCAACGACGGCGACAATACGTTCACGCAGGGGACCGACACTGAGGATGACGAATCCGGAATCGGATTGATCTTTCAGAGTAATCCGTCTCTGTCTGGCAATGGCTCCAGGGTCGCATTTCTCTCAAGTGCGAACCTCGACAACGCTAACAATGCCGACGAGAATGCAGAAATTTTTATCGCAACTGTCGGCAGCGGTGGTCTGTCGGATCTCTTCCAGGTCACGCGCACGCAGAATGGAACTCAAAACGCCAATGTTCTTACTCAGGGGCGTCGACTGAGTCGCGACGGCGCCTTCATCGCCTTCGAGTCGCGTGCGACTGATCCGAAGGCAAATGCAAGCGTCGGCAACAACTTTCTGGGAATCTTTGTCTACACCGTGTCGAGCAACACGTTCAACGAGATCGGCACGCGTCCCAACTTCATCGACATCATTCGCTTTCCGACGTTTACTGACTACAACGGAGCGCTCTCGCCGGCGAGCCTCGTGTTTGCGTCAGCCGTAAACTTGCGACCGGATGGCACGCTTCCGCCGCAATCGGCAGCGTCGGAAGGTTTGAACCCGTCGAATGCGCCGCAGATTTTCCTGACGCAGCTTCCGCCGGCGTCGTCGAACACGTTTGTTCGCCTGACGAACGTTCCACCAACTGCCAATGTAGCCGGCATCCGTCCGGTACCGAGCGAGAGTCGAAAGCGCATCGCGTTTGTACTCGGAGCCACGGAGCTGGGCGGCGGCAATCTCGACGGATCGGTCGAGCTTTTCTATTTGATAACGCCGCAAGTCACGGCGACGTCTGCCGCAACGCTCTCGTTCTTCACGGGTGCGAGCAACATGCCCGTAACTGCTGCGACGCCGGTTCCGAGTCCAAGTCCGAGTCCGACTCCGATACCGAGTCCAGTTCCGGGACAGCCGATCGGCCTGGCGCTTGGTGAATTGAGTATTGTTCGTTCGACTGTGGCACTCGCTCCGGCCGACGCGACAGCGAGTGGCGCTTCCGAAACAAAACGCACTCCGGCGCTGCCAGTAGAACTCAATGGCGTGTCGCTTTCGGTTGGTGGTGCAGCCGCGGGACTCTACTTTGTCGGCAACGAGAGCAGGCAGATCAATTTCGTGATGCCCATCGGTGTGCCTTTTGGTGTTCGCACTGTAGCTGTCAACATTCTCGACGCAGGTGCTAACACTGACACGCTCCTACGCGGTCTCCTTCTCGTCGTGCCCGGCCAGCCTGACATCTTTACGACGACGAATGGTGAGGGTGGGCGAGCGGTCGCTTTCAACGTGACTAACCCGAACGCGCGAACGACCGAGCCGTTTTCGGTTACGTCACCCGATGCAAGTGGGACCAGCGTTCCGACGATAATCGAGTTGAGCCTGACGGGCGTGCGTGGGGCCATACCCGGCGAAATCACTGTGACCGTGGGCACGACGGCAATTAGCGGAGCCGCAATCACGCTCGTTCAGGCGAACCGGGAAATGCCTGGTTTTGACATCATCAATTTCACGCTACCGGCGAGCCTCGCGGGCGCCGGAGACGTGCCGATACAGGTAACGTTCACGCGTGCAGGGTTTAGCGCGGTGAGCCGCCCGGCCGCCACCGCCCCGCGCATCACGATCAACTGACGATTTAGGTCGTATAGGTCGAATAGGACCTATACGACCCACATCGTGTTAATCCTGTCAATCCTGTCTAAAGCGTGCTACGATTCCGCGGCCTACGGGCTCATCCTCGCCCAGGACGTTCTGAATGCAGTATCCGCTTGCGATAATCGCCACTCTGGCGCTGTTTTTGTCTCTCGGAACGAGAGAGCGCCTCGAAATGCGCGATTCCTTCGAGTTTGAGCCTGCCGCGCAAACCGTCCGCAAAATCCGTTGGCCCAAAAAGACGATCGAGCTCTCACTCTCGAACTCTCTGCTCTCGCCCGGCACGAACATCAAACCCAACAGCGACGTCGAGGGCGCAGTGCGACGCGCACTCGCACGGTGGTCCAGTTTGACCAACATCAACTTCGTCGTGACGTGGTCGCCGGTGACTTCCGTGAGCCCCGCTGACGAGGGCGACGGCATCAGCCTGATCACGATCGCGACCACACCCGAAAACGAAGCCTTCAATTCCGACGCGACCACCGGACGCACGCGCGTGTTTTTCGATCCGCAAACCGGCAACATCGCCGAGGCTGACATCAGTATCAATCCTCGTCCGAAAGCCGCTGACGGAACTGAGCTACAGTTTTCGACTGACGGAACGCCCGGCACGTACGACCTCGAAGCCACTTTCACTCACGAGATTGGTCACCTGCTCGGATTGGACCACTCCGCTGTGCTCTCGTCGACGATGCAGAGCCGCCAGGCCTTCAATGGAACGTTTGGTTTGCCTGCATTAAATGAGCGGACGTTGAGTGAAGATGATCGACAGAAGATCCGCAGCCTGTATGGTGGCAAGCAGAAGCTGGGCCGTATCGAAGGCAAGCTGGTTGATAACCGCACGCCGGGTTTGTTGACTACGCTGAACGGCGTGAACGTGTGGGCCGAGCATGTTGCGACTGGACGCGTGATCGCGAGTGATGTCACGGCGGACGATGGCAATTACAAGTTGGAAGGTTTAGCGCCGGGACAGTATCGCGTGATCGTTGCGGCTGGATCGGATGCGTTGTCGCAGAAGTTTCGCAGCTTCGAGCTTGCGAACCAGGTTACAGTTAAAGCAGACGTTGGCACACCGCTCAACTCCAACTTAGTGCCACCGCAAACTTCCGCATTAAATCCAAAAATGATCGGGCTCAACGCCGAGCTTTCAACCGTCGCTTTACCGCTCGCACCAGGCAAGCGCGTGAAGATCTTTCTCGGCGGTGAAGGAGTGGACCAGGTACCGGGCACAAGCATCGCCGTGAGTTCGCCGTTCTTTACAGTCGATCCCGCAACGCTGACGCGCGAACAGATGAACGCGCCGTTTCCGGTTGTGAGCATCGAGTTGCAGGTGGCGCCGAATGCTCCGTTTGGCGATTACACGATCCGGCTGCAGTCAAACTCGGGCGAGACTGCGTATGTGCCCGGCGCGATCACAATCGATCCGGGCGTGATTTCGGCAGCGTCGAATCCGGTCGATGATTCGCGGTTCTTCATCGCGCAGCAGTATGCAGACCTGACCGGACGCGAACCGGAACAGTCGCTTGTCGATAAACTCAGCGCGCAACTGTCGCAGTGCAACAACCGCGCGGACTGCCTGCGTACGCGTCGAGTTGAGATCTCAACAAACCTGCTTGTGGAAAATGAACTGCCGGCGACGGGCGTGTTTCTGTACGGGCTTTACTCGACGGCGCTCGGTCGCTCGCCGCGTTTGAGTGAGTTTGAAACTGATCGCGCGGCGATTGCGAACCAGAAGGGCGACCTTGAATCGACGCGACTGGCGCTTGCGAATCTGTTCATCGAGCGACCGGAATTCAAGCAAAGATTCCCGGCGACGATGAAACCGGCCGAGTTTGTCGACAGTTTGATCGCGTCCCTGGTCCAGAAAACGGGCGTGGATCTCGGTGCTGAGCGAAGTGCTTTGATCGATCTGGTTGACACTGGCCGCGGCGCGGTGCTGGCGCGAGTCGCTGCTGACAGCCGGGTTATCGATGCGCATTACAATCACACGCTCGTGCTCTTCCAGTATTTCACCTACCTGCGACGCAATCCCGATGAGGCCGGTTACGCCGCCTGGGTCAACACTCTCAAGAGCAAGCCGCTGCGCGATCCGGAAGCGGCGCGCTCGCTCGTCTGCAACTTTGTAAACTCCGCCGAGTATCAGAACCGCTTCGGAATGGTTACCACTCACAGTAACCGCGACTGCAACTGATCCGTGTTAATCTGCGTTCATCTGTGAAGCAAAAACTTCTCCCGTACCTCGTCTGTCCAGCCTGCGAAAGCCCGCTCGATCTCTCCATCGATAAGTCCGACAACACTGAGATCATCGAAGGCGCACTGAACTGCCCGATCTGCGCAAAATCGTTTCCGATCACCCGCGGCATTCCGCGGTTCGCTAATCTCGAACAAGTCGAAAGTGACAAACGCGCGACGGCCGCAGGCTTCGGCTGGCAGTGGCAGCATTTCACGCAGCAGGACGAAAAGTACGCGGAGCAGTTTCTCGGCTGGATCGCGCCCGTGACGCCTGAGTTCTTTCGCGACAAAGTTGTGCTCGAAGCAGGTTGTGGCAAGGGACGTCACACGCAACTTGCCGCGAACTGGGGCGCGCGCGACGTTATCGGCATCGATCTGAGTGCCGCGGTTGAAACCGCCTACGCCGCCACGCGTTCACTGCCAAACGCACACATCGTCCAGGCAGACATTTACCGTCTGCCGCTCGCGCGAACGTTCGACTACGCGTTTTCCGTCGGTGTGCTTCATCATCTGCCGGATCCGCGTGGTGGGTTTAAATCGATGGCATCGAAAGTGAAGCCGGGTGGGCACGTGTCGGCGTGGATTTATGGGGCTGAGAATAACGAATGGATTACACGATTTGTGAATCCGGTGCGCGAGAAGATCACGTCGCGGATCGATCAACGGGCGTTGTTGCAGTTGTCGAAGGTCCCGGCGGCGTGTGTCTATCTCGCGACGAAGCTTGTGTATGGACCATTGAATCGAAACGGATCCGGGCTTGCGAGACGTCTTTTTTACAACGATTATCTGAGTTCGATTTCGGGGTTTGGGTGGCGCGAGCAGCACACGATCGTTTTCGATCATCTGGTTGCACCGACGGCGTTCTACATCTCGCGTGAGGAATTCGAGAGCTGGTGGAGCGACATCGGCGCGAGCGAGGTCGTGATCGGTTGGCACAACAAGAACAGCTGGCGCGGTTTTGGGAAGATGGAACCTTAGACAGGATTACAAGATTTTCATGATTAACAAGATTCTGAATCTTGTAAATCTTGAGAATCCTGAAAAATCCTGTCAAACGTACTTCCGAATGCAGTCCGTACAGACAACGTTAATCTTCTCCTTCGCAAAGCGCGAGCTGCTCGGACGCTACAAAGGCTCCGCGCTCGGCATCGCCTGGGCCGTCCTCACGCCCGTCGTGATGATCGCGATCTTCACCTTCATCTTCGCCGGTATCTTCGGTGCGCGTTTCAACCCAAACCAATCACACTGGGACTACGCCCTCTACCTCTTCTGCGGCCTTCTCCCATGGTCCATGTTCCAGGAAGCAGTACAGCAATCGTCAACTACGATCGTCGCAAACTCAAACCTCGTAAAGCGCGTCGTGTTTCCACTCGAAACCCTGCCCGCCGCACAGGTCTTCGCCGCACTCGGCAACCAGCTCTTCGCAACCGTCGCCTTGCTGATAGCAACTGTCATCATTCGCCAGCAACTCGAGCTCACCGCACTCTGGCTGCCCGTCCTGCTCATCCCGCAACTTCTCTTCGCCCTCGGCGCCGCATGGCTCATCGCGTCGCTCGGCGTTTACCTGCGCGACATCGCACAGGGCATGACGTTGCTGCTCATGGCATGGATGTACCTGACGCCGATCATCTATCCCGAATCGATCGTCCCCGATCGTTTCCGAACCTTCATCGATCTCAATCCCTTCACCTCCCTCGTGCGTAACTATCGCCGCATCTTCCTCGACGGAATCGCACCCGACTGGCGCGGCCTCGCTTATTTCACAACCATCGCCGCTATCGTTTTCATCTTCGGCTACTGGTGGTTTGCCCGCACCCGAAAAGGCTTTGCCGACGTTATTTGAACTGGTTTATGATCCTCGCCCCCGATCTACCGAGGTTTACCCTTATGAACACTCCGAAATTTTCAATTCTCGCACTGATTTTTCTTGCCACTGTGCAAACAGCGGCAGCGCAGGACTGGTCGCAGTGGCGTGGACCCGCGCGCGATGGTTCTGTCGCCGCGAAGAATGCTCCGTCCGCGTGGCCTGAGACTTTTCAACGCACGTGGCGCGTCGAAATTGGCGAAGGTTATTCGTCGCCCGTCGTCGCCGGAGGGCGCGCGTTTGTACACGGCCGCCGCGATCCGGAAGAGATCGTCGCAAGCATCAATCTCGCCGACGGCAAGGTCGTGTGGGAGCAGAAGTACCAGGCGAACTTCAAGAAGAACCAGTACGCGGTGCAGATGGCCAAGGGACCAAACTCAACGCCACTCGTCATCGGCAATCGACTCTTCACGCTCGGTGTCACCGGCATTCTCAACGCGTGGGACACGGCCACCGGCAAACTACTCTGGACGCGCGACTTCTCAAAATCGATCGACACCTCGAAGTTGTTCTGCGGCACTGCAGCGTCGCCGCTGCTGGTTGACGGAAAGCTCGTGGTCCAGGTCGGCAGCGACATTCACGGCGGCCAGATACTCGCACTCAATCCAGCGAGCGGCGCGACCGAGTGGGAATGGAAAGGACCTGGGCCAGGTTACGCGTCGCCTGTCGTGATCGAAGTCGATCGCAGCAAGCAGATCGTGACGATGACTGAAGGATCGATCGTCGGCGTCGATGCGAAGAACGGTAAAGAACTCTGGTCGGTGCCGTTCCCGGACGAATGGCATGAGAACATCACAACGCCGCTCTGGACCGGCTCGCATCTCATCGTTTCAGGCACACGACAGGGGACGCACGCTTTCACTCTCGCGCACACAGGCGGCAAGTGGCAGGCGACCTCCGCGTGGAAGAACCCGGAAGTGGCGATGTACATGAGTTCACCGGTGTTCGGCGACGGTGTGATCTACGGTCATTCGTCGAAGAAGAAGGGCCAGCTTGTCGCGATGGATGCAAAGACCGGCGCCGTGCGTTGGGCCACTGAAGGACGCGAAGGCGAGCACGCTTCGTTGTTGCTAACGCCACAGCACGTCGTGTTTTTAACTAACAACGCCGATCTGATCGTGGCCAAACGTGGTGCTCCGAATTTTGCGGTCGAGCGTCGTTACGACGTGGCCGAGGCGGCAACGTGGGCCATGCCAGTGCTGCTGGGCTCCAACATACTCGTGCGAGACGCGACCGGATTAATCCTGCTCACAGCAAAATAGGCCGCTGGATTTACGCGGATAAACACAGATTTGAATTCCACGGTTCTGCTAACAAGATTGATCGACGCGAGTGTCGATGGGATGTTCGCGTTCGATCGCGAGTGCCGCGTCATTGCGTGGAACAGGGCGATGCAGCGCATATCGGGCTTCGCGCGCGATGAGGTGCTTGGGAGATCCGTGTTTGAGGTGTTTCCCTTTCTGCGGGAGACTGGCGAATCGATATCAGCGGTGCTCGAGGGCGAAGAGGTCGTCTCCGAGAACCATCCTTACGGACCTTCTGCGACCGGAGTCTTCGAAAGTCGTTACTCGTCACTCCGCGACGAAGAGGATCGCATCACCGGCGGCATCGCCGTTGTCACTGACATCACTGCACGCAAGCAGGCGGAAGAGTCAGCTCACCGGGCGTATCGGCAGTTATCGTTTCACGTCGAGAGTTCACCGTTGGCAGTCGTCGAGTGGGACAGCGACTTTCGTGTGTCGCGCTGGTCGGAATCCGCCGAAAGACTTTTCGGATGGAAAGCTGACGATGTTATCGGCAAGCACGTCAACGAGTGGCGGTTTGTTTTTGCTGACGACGTTGATGCCGTGGCGCTCGTCACGAATCGCCAGCGCGAGGGCGTTGAAGTGCAAGGCATACAGCGCAATCGCAACTACACGCGCAGCGGGTCGGTGCTCTTTTGCGAGTGGTACAACTCGGTGCTGCGCGACGATCGCGGAAAACTCGTCTCGGTGTTGTCGCTCGTGCTCGACGTCACCGCGCGTCAAAGTGCCGAAGAAGAAAGAGCGGCTTCACTCGTGCGCGAACGCGATGCACGCCGCCACGCCGAAGAAGCAGATCGCTTAAAAGATGAATTTCTAGCCACGCTTTCGCATGAGCTGCGCACGCCGTTGACTTCGATTCTCGGATGGGCATCGATGATCCGCAATGGCGAAGTCGAAGGTCCCGCCGCTGCGCGTGCGATCGAAACCATTGAGCGCAACGCGCGTTCGCAGGCACGACTCATCGACGATCTGCTCGACGTCTCGCGAATCATCACCGGCAATCTCCGGCTCGATTTACATCCTCTAAACCTTGCGCCGATCGTCGAAGCTGCACTCGATGCTTTGCGCCCGACGGCGGACGTCAAAGGCATCCGGCTGCTGACTCGCTTCGAACCCGAAGAGTGCCTGGTGCGTGGCGATCCGAACCGTTTGCGGCAGGTGATCTGGAATCTCCTGTCGAACGCGATCAAGTTCACGCAACGCGGCGGCAGCGTGAATATCGACCTGAAGTGT
>DASTQB010000317.1:0-29450 GCA_035761985.1 Pyrinomonadaceae bacterium | reverse complement strand
GACTTTACACCTGTCGCGAAGTGCTCAAGGCCAATGCCGGTACGATTCAGGTTGATTCAGTCGAAGGCGCTGGAACGACATTTCGCGTCGTGCTACCATCGATTCCACACGACAGGCGTAGCTAAGAAGGGGGCGGCAAGGACCTTCTCGACATACCTGTTTACGCCCGTTCTCCAGGAGTACTCGCCCAGGCTTTCGTCGTAGCTGCACATGTGCGACTCAATCTGTTTGTGTGGGCCGGAGTTGGAAGATGAGCAATCAACCACAGCCTAAAGGCACGGTACTGGTTGTCGATGACGACGACGCAGTGCGCAGTGGACTTTACTGGGCTTTGACTTCCGACTACCAGGTTTTGCAGGCATCGTCACGCGACGAAGCATGCGCGCTGATCAACGACGAAGACATCGAGGTTGTCGTGAGCGATCTGCATTTGCCGCCGCATGTTGACGACATCTCCGAAGGTCTTGCACTGATCGACGTCGCGCGCGCGAAGGATCCGCCGATGCAGGTTGTTGTGATCACTGGCAGCGATTCGAAGCGCGCGGCGTTGGAAGCAGTGAAGCGTGGAGCTTACGGCTTCTTCGAGAAGCCGCTCGATCCGGCGGAGTTGTTGCATATCGTCAACCAGGCCGCGCGCATGCGGCAGTTGGAAATCGAAAACCGCCGCTTGCGCGAAGAACTGGCGCGCCCGCCGGGATTTACTCACTTGATGGGAACGAGCCAGGCGCTCGAACGCGTGTTGAAGCAGGCGAAATCGGTGGCGGCCACGAGTGCGACCGTGTTGTTAAGCGGCGAGAATGGCACGGGCAAAGAGATGCTTGCGCGTGCGATTCACCAGGAGAGCCCGCGTGCGACGGGACCGTTTGTGGCCGTGAGTTGTGCGGCGTTGCCTGAGGCGCTGATCGAGTCGGAGTTGTTTGGGCACGAGAAGGGCGCGTTTACGTCGGCGACGCAAAGTCACAAAGGTCGTTTTGAACTGGCGAATGGCGGAACGCTGTTTCTCGATGAGATTGGCGATCTCAGTGCCACCGTTCAGGTGAAACTACTACGAGTGCTTCAGGAGCGTGAGTTTGAACGCGTCGGCGGAACGAAGACGCTTACGGTTGATATCCGTTTGATCGCGGCGAGCAATCGGGATCTCGAGAAAGAAGTCGCTGCCGGACGATTCCGGCAAGACTTGTACTTCCGTTTGAATGTTGTGCCGCTGCACCTGCCGGCGTTGCGCGAGCGTTCCGAGGACATTCCCATCCTGGCCGCGCATTTTGCTGCGAAGGCGGCGCAAAAGTATGGACATCCGACGCCGGAGCTCGATCCCGAACTGGTGGAAGTGCTCGTCGATTACGACTGGCCGGGCAACGTACGCGAGCTGGAGAATCTGATCGAGCGGCTCGTGGTTTTGAGCAGCAGCTCGACACTCGGGCTCGAGTTTGTGCCGGAGAAAATGCTGCGCGCGTTGCCTGGAACGACGCCGGGCGATGAAAACACGTTGGAAGGCGCGGTCGAGGCTGTGAAACGCAAGATGATCGTGAACGCGTTGCAGGCGGAAGGAAACAACAAAGTCGCCGCCGCGAAGCGATTGGGGATTAGTCGATCTTACCTGCACAGGTTAATTAACGAATTTGATCTTTAGCCGCGGATTTGCACGGATGAACGCGGATCAGCACATTAAGTGAATCTGCGTTTATCCGCGAAGATCCGCGGCTATGTTTTTGCGGCCCACTTGAACCTTTCCCTTCGTTACGCCATCATGCAATTTCATCATGGCAAGCCTGCAACAGCGTTTACCGGAAAATGTGCCTGGGGATTTCTTCGTTGATTCCACCTGCATCGACTGTGACACCTGTAGCCAGTTGGCGCCCGAGATCTTTCGCGATCATGGCGACCAGTGCAGCGTTCATCACCAGCCTGAAACTGATGTTGAAACCAAACGCGCGATGATGGCGCTCGTGTCGTGCCCGACCGGATCGATCGGCACCACTGAGCGTCACGATGCACACATCGGCATCGACGCGTTTCCGTTGCACCTCGAAGACAACGTCTACTTCTGTGGCTTCACTTCAGAATCGAGTTTTGGCGCCTGGAGCTATTTGATCAGGCGGCCTGCGAGCGAAGGTGGCAACGTTCTGATCGACTCGCCGCGTTACGCGAGCCAGTTGCTTAAACGCATCGATGCAATGGGCGGCGTGCAGCGGATGTTGCTCACGCACAAAGACGACGTTGCGGATCATGAGTTGTTTCGCAAGCGATTCGATTGCGAGCGAGTGATGCACTCGGACGACGGCGCCGCACGGTTGGGAGTCGAACAGGTGATCCGCGGAACGGAGCCGGTTCAACTCGACGACGATCTGCTCGTCATTCCAACGCCCGGGCACACGCGCGGTCACGTAGTTTTTTTTTATCGCAACAAGTTTCTGTTCACCGGCGATCACCTGGCGTGGTCGCCCAACCGGCAAACACTCACGGCGTTTCGGAGTGTGGCGTGGTATTCATGGCCCGAGCAAATTCGCTCAATGGAAAAACTTCTGAGTTATCGTTTCGAGTGGGTGTTGCCTGGACATGGCGACATGCATCATGCGAGCGCGCAAACGATGCACGATGAGCTGGGACGCTGCGTCGCATGGATGAAAAAAGAATAGGTCGTATAAGACCTATATGTCCTATAGGACCTATTCCATTTTTATTTGGCTTTATATGACTAGAGTCTGTCTAAAGAGGCGAAGACAATGACCCGAAACCAGAAGATCGCTCTTGGTTGTGGCGGTGCCGGCTGTTTGGGATTGATCGTAGTCGTTATTGCCGGGCTGATTTTTTACTTTGCTATTGGTAGCTACAACTTCTACGGATTAGGCAGCGGTAACGATAACTCCAACACGGGTGACTATTCGACTAACAGCAACGATTCGGCTAACAGCAACGATAACGACAACTCCTCCAGTTCCTCCTCGTCGTCGTCATCCTCGTCGTCATCGTCGAGCGCGAGTTCGCTGTCAGACGACGACAAGCACAAGCTTTATCAAGCAGCACTCATGACGGCCGATCAGCAAGTGGTTCAGCGAGTCTCGGTCAAGCTTGGTTTATTGAACGAGGATTTCACTCCGGGTGCTGAGTGGGAGGAATTTATTACGAACCATGTCGGCTGGGTGCTTCGCAACAGTAGCTTTATTCAATCGATAAGCACGGAAGAGAAAGCACGGGAATACCTGAACGAGAATCTTCCCGAGTAATACAAAATGGATCCATCTCGCATTCGTAATTTTTCTATCATCGCTCACATCGATCACGGCAAATCGACGCTCGCCGATCGCCTGCTCGAGTTGACCGGAGCTTTGTCTGCACGCGAGATGGAAAACCAGGTGCTCGACAACATGGACCTCGAACGTGAACGCGGTATCACGATCAAGGCGCATGCCGTCAGGCTCGATTACAAAGCCCAGGATGGCCAGTCGTATGTGTTGAACCTCATCGACACGCCTGGCCACGTGGACTTCTCGTATGAAGTTTCACGTTCACTCTCCGCGTGCGAGGGAGCACTGTTGATCGTCGACGCTTCGCAGGGCGTCGAAGCGCAGACGCTTGCGAACACTTACCTCGCGATCGAGAACAATCTCGAACTCATTCCGGTGATCAACAAGATCGATCTGCCCGGCGCTGAACCTGAGAAAGCCATCGAACAGATCGAACATTTCATCGGTCTCGAAACGCACAACGCGATCCTCACGAGCGCTAAAACTGGTCAGGGCGTCGCTGACGTGCTCGAAGCGATCGTACGCGACGTGCCGCCGCCGAAAGGCGATCCGAACGCGCCGCTGAAAGCATTGATCTTCGACTCGTGGTACGACTCGTACCGTGGCGTGATCGTGCTGTTTCGCGTGATTGACGGGACGATTCGTCCGGGCATGAAGATCCGGTTTTTCAACGCTAATCGTGATTACCAGGTTGAGACACTCGGCGTGAATCGTCCGACACCGACGCCGATCGCCGAGCTTGGAGTTGGCGAAGTCGGTTTTCTTACGGCGTCGATCAAGGCCGTGGCTGACGTGCAGATCGGCGACACAGTTACCGAAGCAAACCGGCCGACAAAAGAGCCGTTTCCGGGTTTTCAGGAGATCAAGCCGATGGTGTTTGCCGGGTTGTATCCGGTCGACACTGCGCAATACGAAGAGTTGCGTGACGCGCTCGACAAGCTGCGGCTCAACGATGCGTCGTTCTTCTATGAGCCTGAATCGTCGGCGGCGCTCGGGTTTGGTTTCCGGTGTGGATTTCTCGGATTGCTGCACATGGAGATCGTGCAGGAACGTTTGGAGCGCGAGTTTAATCTCGATCTGATCACCACCGCGCCGGGGGTGCGTTACATTGTGACGACTACCGACGGTACAGTTGAAGAGATCGATTCGCCGGCGAAGATGCCGGACCCCGGACGCATTGCGAAGATCGAAGAGCCGGTGATTCGCGCCACGATCCTGACGCCTGACGAGCATCTCGGCGGCATTCTGCCGTTGCTCGAAGAGAAGCGTGGATTGCAGAAGGGTTTTGAGTACATCACTTCAAATCGAGTGATGCTCACGTATGAGTTGCCGCTGAACGAGATCGTGCTCGACTTCTACGATCGGTTGAAATCCGTCTCGCGCGGTTACGCGTCGCTCGACTACAACCTTGCGGGCTACTGGGAGAGCGATCTTGTGAAGCTCGACGTGCTTGTGGCAGGTGAACCGGTTGACGCGTTGTCGTTGATCTTGCATCGCAGCACTGCGCAACCGAAGGGACGCGCGCTTGCGGAGAAGATGAAGCAGTTGATTCCACGGCAACTGTTTGAAGTTCCGATTCAGGCGGCGATTGGCAACAAAGTGATCGCGCGTGAAACTGTGAAGGCGCTGGGCAAGAACGTGATCGCGAAGTGTTACGGCGGCGACATCACTCGCAAGCGAAAGCTCCTGGAGAAACAGAAGGAAGGCAAGAAGCGCATGAAGAAAGTCGGCCGCGTCGAGATCCCGCAGGAAGCCTTCCTCGCTGTGCTAAAAGTGAACGATTAAAGCCGCGGATTTACGCAGAAGAACGCGGATCAGAATTAAAAATGAATCCGCGTTTATCCGTGTAAATCCGCGGCTAAATTTAAACATGAGTTTTGCGACCGAGAATGAGTTATTACTCTGCTGTGCGCGCACGACAGCAACGCCTGAAGTTGTGACGCGGATAACACAGATTGCAGCAAACGATCTTGACTGGGACTACCTCTTCCTCCTCGCACGCCGTCATGCTGTTCTCCCGTTGCTCTATCTTCAACTAAACCAGCACGCCGCGGATCTGATTCCTCAACAACACCTCAAAAATCTGAGGCAGCACTATCTCGAAAACGCCGCGCGCAACACGATCCTCAGCGCGGAGCTCTGCCGCCTCATCGATCTATTCTCACAATCACAGATCGAAACTATCTCTTACAAAGGCCCAACGCTCGCACTCTTCGCCTACGACAACCTCGCCCTCCGGCGCTTCGTCGATCTCGACCTGATCGTTAAAAAGTCTGACGTGTTGAAAGCGCGCGAGATACTGCTCGCCGAAGGCTACACGCCATCGAAGTCGCTCTCACTCAACCAGCAGGAACTTCTGCTGCGCACGCAGCACAACATGCAGTTCTCGCGTGACGATCGACGCCTGATCATCGAACTGCACTGGGAAGTCGCTCCACATCTCTTTGCCTCGTCCGTGATCCCGGACAAATTCTGGCGCGACCTCATCACGATCGACATCAACGGCACCAGCGTCAAAGCATTCTCCGCGGATGATCTTCTGTTCTCGTTGTGCGTACACGGCTCGCGTCACTTGTGGGAACGCTTGAGCTGGATCTGCGACGTCGCAGAACTGATCACCCGCCACACATTTGATTGGACCACGTTGCTCAAACGCGCCGAAACAGCCGACAACGAACGCATGTTCCTGCTCGGCCTGCATCTCGCAGAAAAACTTCTCGACGCACCTTTACCCGACGAAGTTAAAGCGCGCTGCCGCGCCGACGAACACCTCGACTCCCTCTCGAGCGACGTGATCGCGCATCTTTTCAACGGCACAACTCACGTCCCTGCAACGTCGCGCCAGATCTTCAACTACAACATCCGCGTGCGAAAAACGCTCGGCGCACGCGCGCGATACATGCTTCACATGTTCCGTCCCACTGACAGCGATCTCAGCACACGTGCGCTTCCGCCGAGCCTCAGCTTCGCTTATTACTTCCTGCGACCGTTGCGTTTAATCGGCCGTATCAGCGATCCAAAAATTTGACGGATTTTTGTTGCCCGTGTTAGTTTCACGGGAATCGCGCCCTGCGCGAAGGTCAGTCGCCTGGGCAGAAAACTGCTCAACTCGCAATGAAAAGGGTGGAAGAAGTTTGAAACGCACAGTTTTCTGTCACTATGCGAAGCTGATAACGCTCGCTGTGTTTCTATGCCTCGCCTCGGCTGCGGGCGTGACCGCGCAAACTCCTGCGCCCAAACAGGCTGAGCCAACACAAGCTCCGAAAGAACAAAAAGATCTGAAAGCGGCTGCCAAGCGCGCGTTCACGCTGACCGTCAAAACCAAACCGATTCTGAACCTGTCACTCAAAGCCGAAAAGGCGAAGATGTCAGAAGTGGCCCAGGAGCTTTCGACTCGTTTGAAGATTCCGGTGTTTCTTGGACCACAACGTCAGAACGAGCTGGTGTCGCTCGAGTTTAGCGAGCTCACTCTCGAACCCGCTTTGCAGTTGATGTCGCCGGCGGTTTACGTCGATTACGAGATCGACACCGGATCGAGTGCTCCGCCGAAGCCGCTCGGGATTTTCTTTTACGACGCGAACCAGGGCGAACCTCCGGCGACGGCCGTCGTGACTGGAGCGACGCAGTCGATGTTGGTTGAAGGTAACACTGAAGACGGCGTAGAAACTCCGAACGAAGAAGACAAGAAGAAGGCGGAAGCGGAACCGCTGCGAGTTTCTTACCAGGACAACAGCCTGACCGTGAAAGCGAAGCGACAACCGTTGCCTTTGATCCTGTTGAAGATTGGCGAGGAACTCGGCATTCCGGTTGATATTCAGGTCGACAAGTTTGTGATCGTTGATTCAGATATTTCAAAACTCCCAGTTGAGGATGCAGTTCGGCAACTGTCCCCCAACATACGGCTCTTCATGCGAGCCGATCTCACGCGTGCCGAAAAGAGAGCTTTGCGATTAGTGCTGGCTGAGCCGCTGAAAGCGACGCAGCAAAACCCTTGAAATCATTAACACTTGAACGGCGCATGGTCCAACTTTTTATGTTGCCACGCGCTCGTCAAGGCCCTATATTAACCAACACTTGACCCCGAGGAGGCGGCTAAAACCTTGTCTAAGCAAAACGAGATTATCAATGAAGAACGCGCTGCTCTGCACAATGTGAGTGGTGTGACCGCGGAGAGCGGTGAAGTTAAGAAAGCGTTTGTCGAACCGGCAATCTCCGTTCCTGTTGATGTTCTTGAAGCGACTACGTTTTTCCAGGCGGCGACCAGCGGCGCGACCAACTAAGCAAGAAATTTCGGTTGCATGGAAGTTATTCAGGCCTTTGACCGGCCGGCGTCCCAACGCTTTTACGAGGTCGCCGGTCGGTTGCTATTTATCGAGAGCGTTGACCTCCGATTAGCTCACCTGATCGAACAGCTTTTTTCTGGATGGCAACTCACGCCAGTCTCTGTTCCGGATAGATCTCCTGATATTCAGATCAGATTCAAACCCGATCAGCTTCCTACGGTTCCGAGGGGGTCTCTCGGGTTTGATATTACTGATGGTGGGAAGTGTTACACGGATGACGCGGATCTTTGGCTCGTGTTGGGTGGGGCCGTGGTCCATCTGCGAGGTCGTGATTTGATTGACGCGGATGTTTGGGTGGAGAGAGTTTTGGATGAGGGCGATCCGGTGCTGGCGAGAGCTGCCTCGTTTGTGGTTTGTGCGGCGCTGCGACGGTTTGGAGTGTTTGAGATTCACAGTGCGGGTGTAGTTGAGCCGGCGAGTGAGAAGGGTGTCCTGATTGTTGGACCATCGGGAAGTGGGAAGTCGACGCTTGCGTTGCAACTCGTGCTCGCTGGTTGGCCGTATCTTTCGGATGATGAGCTGTTGTTGAGTTTGGCTGATGCGCAAGTTGAGGCGCGCGGGTTTCGCAATTTCTTTGCGGTCGGTGCTGAGACTGTTTCACGACTCGGCATCGAGAAAATCGCGCCTTCAGGTTTTAAAGCTTGCTTTGAGCCGAACACGATGTTTGCTTCTCAACGGCGGTTGAGTGCAACACCTGGCGTGTTGTTGTTTACGAGTCTTAGTGGTGAAGATCAGACGCAGATCAGAAAACTCACACAGTCAGAAACAATGATGCGACTGATCAGGGCGTGTCCCTGGGCGACTTATGACACGGCGATCGCCGGTGCTAATCTTTCCGTTCTCTCGCAGCTCGCGCGCCAGGCAACTGCATTCGATCTCGTTGCCGGTCGCGATCTGCTCGAGCCCGGTTACGCTTCACGTTTACTCGCGGAGTTTGTCTGATGGAAGTCGATTACGGACCACAGCGTTTGAGTGTGGAACTGGCAAACATCTGCAACCTGCATTGCAGTTACTGTTTTCGTTCGGATGAAAATCTCTATAGTTCACACGCCGAGTTTTTCCCAATCGAACTGCTGCGCCGCGTGATCGCGGAAGCTCGCGACACTGCGAACGTCACCCGCATCAATTTCACCGGTGGAGAACCCAGCCTCCATCCCGCATTTGCAGAAACACTTCAGGCCATCGGCGAAGCGGGATTGACCGTCAGCTTTGTTACCAACGGCTGGCACTTCGATCGCATCTGGCCCGCCATTCAGGCGAATCGCGCCGCAGTTTCACACGTTGCTTTCAGTCTTGATGGTGTAACTCGCGAGAGCCACGATCGCTGGCGTGGAAAAGGATCTTTCGACCGGCTCGTGCGTGCTTTTTCACGTTGCTACATGGCTAAGCTGCCGTTTGCGATCAAGATCGTGATCCGGCGCGATCTGTTGGACCAGCTCGAGCAGATCGCGATCTTCGCCGCGCGCATCGGAGCCGCTTCGCTCCACTTTGTTCACGTGATGCCGACATCGGCAGACGGATCAGCGCTGAATCTTGATGAGCAGCGGATTGCAGAACAGGAGATCGCGATCCTCGCGCGCATCTTCCGTATGGAGATCGGGATCGACGTTGGCTACTACAACATCGACGAGGAACGTCCACCCTGCGCGCCACTCGCAACCAAGAGCATGAACATCGACTTCCGCGGGCGGCTCTCGCTGTGCTGCAATCTGTCCGGTTTCCGGGGGGCTGGAACCGCGGATGACGCGGATATAATCGCGGATTTGAACGTGGAATCGTTCGCGTCCGCGTATCAGAAGTTCGTTGCGCTCGCGGCCGTGCAATTACAAAAAAGAAAAACGGCGCTCGCGACAATCCGCGCCGCGGGATCGACGCCGGATCTCTTCACAGGCTCGCCATGCCTGTTTTGCCTGCAGAGCTTCGGGAAAATTCCATGGTCGAGAACCTGAAAGGCTGGCTTCCGGTTGACGCGGTCGTCGCCGAAGATCGACCGGGCCTTTCGTGGCTGGAGATGCCCGACGTCCCTCTCGCCGAACCCTTCTTTCAAGAAACAGTCGATCGCGCCCGTTCACAAAACGGTCGCCGCGAGCTATTCACCGAATTCGACACGCTCCTCCAACTCGAAAAAACACTCGACACCGTCCCACCCACCGGCTTCATCTTTCACGCCTCGCGCTGCGGCTCCACTCTCGTGTCCAACGCCTGCCGCGCAATCACCAACTCGATCGTCCTCTCCGAACCGCCCGCTCTCGACAAACTCATCGCTCGATTGATCACGGACGCCGCGGCTCACAGCCCCCGATCCGCGATTTATTCCGCGTTAATCCGCGCCCTTGTTCACGTCCTGGCCCAACGCAGAAACGGCGATGAACGCCACCTCTTCATCAAGTTCGCCTGTTGCAGCTTCTCGCAAATCGATCGCATCCGCCGCATCTGGCCCAACGTGCCCTGGCTTTTTCTCTATCGCGATCCAATCGAAACCATCGTTTCAAACATAACGAACGTCCCTCCCTGGCTACTCGACAGCGATCGCCGCGTGCTGGCTTCCATTACCAACACCTCCACGACCGAAGTAGCATCAATGTCGCTCGAAGAACTGTGCGCACGAACGATCGGCAGTCTTTACTCGACCGCAGATCGTCTTGCGAACGATGGCGGCATGTTGCTTAATTACAACCAACTGTCAGTGCCTGTAATATCCAGTGTGTTGAAATTTTTTAATATCAATCCTTCGAGCGACGAGCTGGAGACGATCACGCGCACAAGCTGCACGTACTCCAAAGAGACTTCACGTGCATTCATTGCCGACGCAGAAACGAAGCAACAACAAGCGTCAGCTCTCGTTCGCGAAGCCGCCGCCGCATGGGCCATCGAACCCTACCGTCGTCTCGAAGAAAAGAGAATGGGGAATCATGAATAATCTCGTACCCGGGAAACACGTGGTCGTAACCGATTTTGACGGTGGCGAGGGAATACTCGTCGATCTGAACACAAAGAAATACTACCAGCTAAACGAAACCGCGATGGTCGTGTGGAAAGGACTCGAGCAAGGCAAAACCACGAACGAGATCGCCGCCGACATCACCTCGGCTTACGAAGTCGGATTGGAGCACGCCACCACGAGCGTGCAACGAATCGTTGATAATTTCCAAACTTACAAACTTCTTGGCGCCAGGTGAGCGGCGCCTCGTAATCAAATACACCGTGCTCACGCTGGCAATCTTTTTGCCTTTGCTGTGGGCATTCCTCTCCATCCGCAACCTGTATCCCATCGCAGCATGGAACGTGATGATGGCCGGCGGCGATCTCGAACGCGGACGTTCTTACTGCATCCTTCGCGGCGAAACAGTCTCGGGCGAGACAATCGACATTCCCGCCATCGAACTTACCGGCGCTCTCTACAGTCGAAACTGGACCATGGCAAACGCCACTATCGCCAACCAGGCTTTCAAACTCGACTCGATGCATCCTGAAAATGAAGATCTGCTGCGGAGTTTCGGCGGCATCGACAAACTGCCGCCCGGGGCGCGTATTCCCGATCTCCTGAAAGCGTGGGGCGATCTCTACAACAAGAAGCTTCCGGAATCCTCACCGCAACGCTTGAAAGCGATACGGCTCGATATGTATCGCTGGGAAAGCGGCCGTTACGCTGATTACGACAAGTTCATAGAATCGTGGCGCAAGGAATTGTAAATCGCATCGTTCCCCGAAGCGCTTTTGCCCTCGGCGTCTCGCGCGCGATCGTCCATGGGATGTTTCTCTTCTCCGTGGTCTTCACTGATTTCTCTGCGCTCGGTTCGCTGCCCGTAACGATCCTTCGGCCCACCGGCGTGATGAAGTTGTTGCCGTGGAGTTTTTACGATCAGTTACTCACACCCTGGGGAATCCTCGCTTTGAAAGCAGCGCTTGTGGTGTCGCTGCTGTTCAGCACCGCCGGATTCCTCACGAGGATTTCAACCAAAACGTCGTTCTTGCTGGTTCTCTTCAACGAGGGACTGCTGCGCAGTTTCGGACACTTCAATCACGACGAGATGGTCGCCGTGTATTGCATGGCCGTGCTCGCCTTCACACCATGCGGCGATGCGTTCTCAGTTGATCGTCGATTAGCGTCGGAACCAAAGACGCGCACTCCGTTCGCGTATGCGTATCCGATCCTGCTGATGCAGTTGTTGCTTGCGTGGGCGTATTTCAGTTCCGCATTGATCAAGCTGCGAGTAGCAGGACTGGCGAAATATTTGAGCGAGGACAACCTGCCCGCGTTAGCGATCTATCACTCACTCGACAACCTGCACGACACCGGTTTTCGTATCGCGTTCTCATTGCCGGAAGTGAAGGCCTACCTGCCCTACGCAGTCGGCCTCGTTCTCATTTGGGAGTTACTCTTCCCCCTTGCCGTGTTCTGGCGCCGGTCTCGCTGGTGGTTTCTGGGACTTGGTTGGATATTTCACACGTCCACGCTGTTCGTCATGAATATCTACTTCCCTCACCACGTCATGTTGTACCTGATCTTCGTTAATTGGGACGCAGAAGGGACAAAAACGCTCGTTAAACGAGGGCTCAAATTTCGTTGACTGGCTTCAAAAAAGCGTGGTACGTTTTTTGCGCCACACTGAACATCGTGGGCCCACCTTAAAGGAGATAAGAGGCATGTCAAAAGCATTTCGATTTACCCTTGTCTGCGCTGGCCTGATCACAATGGTTCTCAGTATGTCGCAGATCGCAGCGGGACAATTGATTATTTCTGAATTCCGCGTCCGTGGCCCGAACGGCGCGAACGATGAGTTTATTGAGATCTACAACAACAGTGGAGCCGACCACACCGTTGCAGCTTCTTCAGGCAGCGGTTACGGCGTCGCAGCTTCGGACGGCACAACGCGATGCTCGCTTCCGAACGGCACTGTGATCCCCAATCGCGGCCATTACCTCTGCGTAAACTCCGTTGGATACAGCCTCGCCAGCTATCCTGCGGGTAACGGCACGACCGCCACCGGCGATGCTACCTATACAACCGATATTCCCGACAACGCGGGTATAGCCATCTTCAACAACAACTCGGGTGGCGCAAGCTACTCCCTCGCAAACCGGTTGGATGCAGTCGGCTCAACCTCGGAAGCTAACACCCTTTACAAAGAGGGCACGGGCTATCCAACGTTAACTCCCTTTTCCATCGACTACTCCTTCTATCGCGACAACTGCGGTAAGGGCGGTTCGATTACGACTTTTGGTCCCTGCACCATAAGCACCCCTAAAGATACGAATAACAACGCCGCCGATTTCGTGTTCGTTGATACCAACGGTACGTCGGCTGGTGCTGGACAGAGACTGGGCGCTCCTGGTCCGGAAAATCTCAGTTCGCCGATTCAACGAAACGCGTCTTTCTCGGAAGCGTTCCTCGATCCATGCGTCGGAGGAGCTTCGCCACCGAATCGCGTTCGCGACTTCACGTCTGACCCGCCGAATAATTCGACGTTCGGTACGTTGGACATTCGCCGAACATTTACTAACAACACTGGTGGAAACGTAACTCGCTTGCGTTTCCGTATTATCGACCTGACTACATTCCCCGCACCGAGTGGTATCGCCGACTTGCGGCCACGCACTTCGACTGCGGTCGTGGTTACAGTCGATCGTCCACCGTGCGGCAGCGGCACGAGCAACGTAACTGTTAACGGCACGACACTCGAGCAACCACCGTCACAACTAAACGGCGGCGGTTTCAACTCGTCACTGTCGGCGGGAGTAATTACGCTCGCGACTCCGATTGCAAACGGCGCCAGCGTCGACGTTCGATTCCTGTTGGGCATTCAGCAAACGGGAAGCTTTAAGTTTTATGTCAACCTCGAAGCTCTGCCGTAAGTACTCGGACAGAAGGTTAGTTGAAAGGAGAGGTGGCAACGCCTCTCCTTTTCATTTCGGGTTAAGGAAAGCTGTAGGTGACGACGTACTCGGGTGGTGAGTTTTCGAGGATGGGCCGTCCTTCTGCTTCGAGCCATGCGTGACCGTCGACCTTGCCGCCGTTGTCGTTGCGCACGCCGAAGACGATGCGGGTTGGTATTCCACTGCGCAACAGGTAACGGCGAAGCACGGCGGCGCGCTTCCAGCAGATGGGTTTGAACATGAGGATATCCGCGGAAAGCAGCAGGTCGATCGCGCGCGCGAGTTCTTCCTGGTTTGCATCCTGCAAACGCGCGTTCTGGTTGTCATTTCCGGCCACGATCTGAAGTGCACGCGGCAACGAATAAACGCGCGCTACCACTGAAAGCACAGCGACCCACCACGCCATGCGGCAAAGCAGCCACGCCTCGGCAGGCTGCGTGGCAACTTTACGGGTGATTTTTGGAATGAGCCGCGTCAATTTCCGCATCTGCCGCGCGATTTTACAGGATTTACATGGAAATCATGATCCCGGTGTTGATCCTGTACCCTACTTGTAAATCTCGTAATCCTGTCTTAACCTGCCATAAGCCTTTCAACAATCCGCAATTGCATTCAGGAGGGTCTGTGGCGGTTATTCGTCCGTTTCGTGCTTTGCGTCCGCGTGCTGAGCGTGCCGGGGAAGTGGCCAGTGTTCCGTACGACGTCGTCAACACCGAAGAGGCGCGCGCGCTCGCCGAGGGGAAGCCACTCAGCTTCCTGCACGTTTCGCGTCCGGAGATCGATCTTCCTGCGGGTACGGATCTTTACAGCGACACGGTTTACCGAAAGGCCGTCGAGAACTTTGAAAAGCTGATTGCAGAAGCGCCGCTAGAGAAAGAGGCGGAACCGAGTTTGTACCTGTACCGGTTGATCATGGGTGACCATGAGCAGATTGGAGTCGTGGCGGTTTCATCGATCGACGAGTATGACAGCGGCACGATTCGTAAGCACGAGCGAACGCGACGCGACAAGGAAGACGATCGCACGCGTCACATGCTGATGCTGCGCGCGCAAACTGGACCAGTGTTTCTGACGTACAGGGCGCGGCCGGAGATCGATCGTTTCGTGTCGGACGCGATCACGGCGGCGCCGTTGTTTGACCTCACTGCAGCGGACGGAGTGCGGCATACGATCTGGCGTCTTACGGAAACTGAGTCGCTTGTTAGAAGTTTTGAGTCAGTGCCGCTGCTTTACATTGCGGATGGGCATCATCGTGCGGCGAGTGCGAGTCGTGCGCGGGCTGAGTTGAAGCAACAGAGCTTTGCGCACACGGGCCAGGAGGATTACAACTATTTCCTCACGGTGATTTTTCCTGATTCGCAGATGCAGATACTCGCGTACAACCGGACCGTTCAGGATCTGAATGGAATGTCGAAGGAAGAGTTTCTGAAAGCTGTTGGTGGTCCATTTACGATTTCGGAGAATGCGAATCCGGAGCCTGCGCAGCGCGGGCAGTGGAGCATGTATCTCGATGGGAAGTGGTATGGACTACAGCTTTCTCCAGACACGACGTTGCCGGCAGGTACGGTTGCATCGCTCGACGTGAGTATTCTTCAGGATCGTTTGCTCGATCCGATTCTGGGGATCAAAGACGTGCGTACTGACAAGCGAGTGGATTTCATCGGCGGGCTGCGCGGGACGAAAGAGCTGGAGCGACTGGTGAACGAAGGCAAAGCGGCCGTGGCGTTTTCGCTTCATCCGACGACGGTTGAAGAATTGCTGATGGTGTCGGATGCGAATGAGATCATGCCGCCGAAATCGACATGGTTTGAGCCCAAATTGCGAGACGGGCTCCTGATTCACACAATATAGGTCCTACAGGTCTTATAGGACCTATTCGACCTATTCGGAAAATTTTATGCGCGTTCTCATTGCTGACAAATTCGAACAATCGGGCCGGGATGGTTTGCAGGCGCTCGGCTGTGAAATCTCTTATCAGCCTGACGTCAAAGACGATTCGCTAGTCGAAGCGATTGAAAGCACAGCGCCTGACGTGCTCGTCGTCAGAAGCACAAAAGTCACCGAGCCGATGCTCGACGCCGGGCCGGTAAAACTCGTCGTCCGTGCAGGCGCGGGTTACAACACCATCGACGTCGCGGCAGCTTCGAAGCGTGGCATTTACGTCTCGAATTGTCCCGGGAAAAATTCAATCGCAGTGGCCGAACTTGCTTTCGCTTTAATCCTCGCACTCGATCGTCGAATTGCAGACAACGTGATCGCGCTGCGTCGTGGAGAATGGAACAAGAAAGAGTTTTCGAAAGCGCGCGGACTTTACGGACGCACGCTCGGGTTAATCGGTGTCGGCAAAATCGGGCAGCAGATGATTCCGCGTGCGCGCGCGTTCGGCATGCCCGTGGTCGCATGGAGCAGAAGCCTGACGCCGGAACGCGCAACTGCGCTCGGTGTTGAGTTAAAAGAGTCGCCAAAAGAAGTCGCGGGCGTCGCCGATATCGTCAGCGTTCACCTCGCACTCAATCCGGAAACAAAAAACTTTATCGATGCCGATTTCTTCAGCGTGATGCGTCCCGGTGCTTACTTCATCAACACGGCGCGCGGTGAAGTGGTGGACCAGTCGGCGCTCGTCGACGCGATGAAGAATCGAGGCATACGCGCCGGCCTTGACGTGTTTGCCGTTGAGCCGACGAGCAGCAGTGGTGAATTCGGTGATGCGATCGTGAAAGAAGAAGGGCTTTACGGCACTCATCACATCGGCGCGTCGACCGACCAGGCGCAGGAAGCGATAGCGGATGAAACTGTTCGCATCGTGAAAGAGTTTAAAGAGACTGGCAAGGTGCCCAACGTTGTGAACCTCGCTCGACAAACGCCGGCAACGCATCGCCTCGTCGTGCGTCATCTCGATCGCCCCGGCGTGCTCGCGGGCGTGCTCGAGGCGATCAGAGCGGAACAGATCAACGTTCAGGAGATGGAGAATATCGTGTTCGAAGGCGCCGCTGCCGCAGTTGCGCGAATCAATCTCGACAACGCGCCGACAACCGAAGCCCTCAACAGACTTAAAACAAGCAACACCGACATCATCGAGCTTGATTTGCTTGATTTGAAGTGAAGTACCGCAAACGCTCAGCATAATGAACACGACCCTCATCACCGGAGCATCGTCGGGAATCGGAGCGGCCTTCGCCAGAAAACTTGCGGGACGAGGACGAAACGTTTTTCTTGTCGCGCGCTCGGAAGACAAGCTCATCGCGTTGTGCAATGAGCTCGGACGGCTGACCAGCATTCGCGCGCAGTACATGGCACTCGATCTTCTCGAACCTGATGCCGGCGTGCGGCTCTTTGAAGAAACGCAGAAGCGCGATCTCGAGGTCGACATGCTCATCAACAACGCCGGGTTTGGTTCGATGGGTGAGTTCACCAAGCTCGATCTCAATCGCGAGCTCGATATGATCCGGCTCAACGTGAGTGCCGTTGTCGACTTGACGTACAGGTTTCTGCCGCCGATGCGCGAGCGCAAACGAGGGACGATCATCAACGTCGCTTCGACTGCGGCGTTCCAACCGGTGCCATACATGGCCACGTATGCAGCGACGAAAGCGTTTGTTTTGTCATTCTCCGAAGCGTTGTGGGACGAAAACCGCGCGCACGGCGTTCACGTGATGGCACTGTGTCCCGGCGTGACGGAGACAAACTTCTTCGACGCAGCGGGGATCGATCGCCCGCCGATGCGCACGGTGCAAACTGCGGAAGAAGTGGTGGAGACTGCGTTGCGCGGATTAGCACGACATAAGACAGTCGTGATTTCTGGTTGGGCCAACTGGTTTGTTGTTGAGGCGGAGCGCGTGGTGCCGCGATCGTTCGTGACGAAAGTGGCTGGGAATGCGTTGCGCTCGAGGTTTGAAGAATAGGTCCGATAGGACCTATACGACTTATAGGACCTATAATTTTCGGGAGAGATCATGACCGAGAGAATTTTTAACTTCAGTGCTGGTCCGGCGGTGTTGCCGGTCCCTGTTTTGGAAGAAGCGCAGCGCGACATGCTGAGCCTCCCAGGTGTCGGCATGTCTGTAATGGAAATCAGCCATCGCTCGAAAACCTTCGACGAGATCATCGCACGCGCCGAGTCGGGCCTGCGTGAACTGCTCAACATCCCCGACAATTACAAGATCCTGTTTCTGCAAGGCGGCGCGAGTTTGCAGTTCTCGATGATCCCGATGAACTTCCTGCCCGCAGACGGCAGCGCCGACTACATCATCACCGGAAGCTGGGGAAAGAAAGCGCTGAAAGAAGCAAAGAAAGTCGGCAGCGTTAACGTCGCGGCGACGATGGCTGATGGTGGTTTCACGCGCGTCCCTTCGCGTGAAGAGATGAGCCTGAGCCCTCACGCGACGTACGTTCACATCACCAGCAACGAAACGATCGAAGGTGTGCAGTGGAAGCGTGAACCAAACGTTGGCAATGTTCCGCTAGTCGCGGATGCCTCGTCCGACATCCTCTCGCGCGCCATCGACGTGAACAAATACGGAATGATCTACGCCGGCGCGCAAAAGAACATGGGACCAAGCGGCGTGACGCTCGTGATCCTGCGCGACGACTTGCTCGGGCGCATTCCCGAAGGTTTGGCGACGATGCTCGACTACCGCACGCACGTCGAAAACAATTCGCTTTACAACACGCCAAACACGTGGGGCATTTACATCATCAGTCTCGTTTGCAAGTGGCTTCAGGAAAAAGGCGGCATCGCCGCGATGGAGCGCGAAAACGAGCAGAAGGCGCGACTGGTCTACGAAGCAATCGATGCAACCGACTTCTATCGCGGCCATGCCGATGTCGATTGTCGCTCGACGATGAACGTAACGTTTCGATTACCGGCTGAAGAACTCGAGAAGAAGTTTGTCTCCGAAGCAACGGCGCAGGGGCTCGACGGACTGAAGGGGCATCGATCAGTTGGCGGCATTCGCGCGTCGATCTACAACGCGTTTCCGCGCGAAGGTGTCGACGCGCTCGTGTCGTTCATGAAAGATTTCGAACGCCGCAACGGGTAATCTGCGGATGAATTATGGATCTTCTGAGGATTGGTCCGGAGCATGCCGGCCTTCGTCTTGACGCATTCCTCGCCTCTCAGCTTGAAAACTGGAGCCGCGCGCGGCTGCAGAAACTGATCGAGAACGAAGACATTCTCGTAAACGGCAAAGTTGCAAAGCCGTCGTACAGGCTGCGCGAGCACGATGAGATCGAAGTCGAGTTGCCTCCTCCCGCAGCCACCGGCTTTACTCCCGAGGACATTCCGATCGAGGTCGTTTACGAAGACGAAACGCTCGTCGTCGTAAACAAACCTGCAGGTCTCGTGGTCCATCCAGCAGCAGGAACACCTTCAGGCACACTCGCCAACGCTCTCGCCTTTCACTTTCAACAACTACCCGACGGCGGCACTGGCGTGCGACCCGGGATCGTCCATCGACTCGATCGCGATACGTCTGGCTTGCTCGTCGTCGCCAAGACTGAAAGCGCGCTCGAGAACCTCAGCGATCAGTTTCGCGATCGAACAGTGTTCAAGTCGTATGTGGCGCTGGTCCATGGGCGAGTACAGTCAAACTCCGGACGCATCGATCAACCGATCGCGCGCGATCCGTCGAATCGCACGCGCATGGCCGTCGTGCGTGGCGGGCGCAATGCTTTGACGCTCTATCAAGTCCGCCGTACTTACGATCGATTCACACTGCTGGATGTGGAATTAAAAACTGGGAGAACACACCAGATTCGCGTTCACCTGGCGTGGATCAAGCATCCGGTTGTTGGAGATCAAACTTACGCTGCAGGCCGCGACAATACGATTCCGGATCCGCAAGTGCGCGCTCGAATTCGAAATCTCAACCGTCAGTTCCTTCACGCGGAGAAACTCGCGTTCGTACATCCCGCGACAAAAGAGATCGTGCGCTTCGAGTCAGCGATTCCAGCCGAACTCTCTGACTTCCTCGCGCAGTTAGAACACGGATGACACGGACGAGAAATCCGATTTTAAATCCGTGACATCCGCGGCTACACTAAGGATTGGCTTCGCAAATCACAGGAAAGGGCAACAAGTTCGGGTTCAAAGGCATCGAATTGCCGTATTTCAGCAGACTCCGGACGGCTCCCGAACTATAATCCGATCCCATGCCAGTGGCTCTAAAACATTTTTTATTCAGACGTTTGCCGGTCGCTTTCATCGTTTTGGGCGCCGCGATTTGCGCTGTGGCGCAAAACCCGCGGCCGTCCCCGACGCCGTTACCCCAGGATTCTCAGACAGTCAGAATTCCGGTTCGACGCGTTCGACTGCCGATTACAGTCACCGACAAGAAGGGTAATTTCGTACCCGGTCTGACCAAAGAAGACTTCATCGTCCTCGAAGACAAAGTGCCGCAAACGATCGAAACGTTTTCAGACGATCTCGCCCAAACGACTCCGCTGTACGTTGCCGTGCTGATGGACACATCGCCGTCAACCGCGGGTAAGTTGAAGTTTCAGCAGGAGTCGGCGATGAACTTCATCCAGACCGTGATCAAACCGCGCAAAGATCGCGTGCTCTTCGCGACGTTTGACGACGAGATCAATCTCCGGCAGGACTTTACCGACAAACTCGATCTGCTCGATAAGGCTGTTTACAGTGTGAAACAGATGGGCAAACAGACGGCGCTTTTCGATGCAGTCTGGCAGTTCTGCGATGAGAAGATGCGTTCCGTGCCGGGACGTCGCGTTTTGTTGATTGTGACTGACGGCGAGGACACTTACAGTCGCGCAAATCTTCGCGACGCGATCGACATCGCGCAACGAACGGAGACGACAGTTTTCGCGATCTCGACGAAGGCAGGATTTCTCGCGACCGTGCCTGGTGTTGAAGCAGGACAAGTCGCAGACAAAAAAGATCGCGATCTGCAAACGCTTACTGAAGAAACCGGCGGCATGGCGTTCTTCACTGGCGACATGTTGTCGCTCGAGCGTTCGTTCACGCGCATCTCGAAAGAGCTGAGAGCGCAATACCTCGTCACGTACGATCCGACGAACAAGAGTTACGACGGCACGTTCAGAAAGATCGACGTCAAACTCGCTGAGCGGCGCGGTGATCTGAAAGTCAGGACGAAGAAGGGCTACAAGGCGATCGCTGACAGCGTGCTGCAGTAGGAAGTTGAGAAGTAAAATGCAATATCGCGAAATGAGCAGGCCAGTGTTGTTGTTGGTTTTCGTTATCGCGCTCCTGTGTGCTGGAGCCGCGAGCAGCAGTTCGTCTGCCAATAACCCGGCCGGTCCACAAGCGTTTGCATCGCCGTCGCCCACGCCAAGAACGCGCGAAGAGTTGCCGCAGGACTCGGACGAAGTAATCAGGGTCGACACCAACCTGACCAACATCTTCTTCACAGCCGCTGATAAGAACAAACGCTTCGTCAGCGATCTCAAGGCAGAAGACATTCGCGTGCTGGAAGACGGGCAGCAGCAGGAGATCTTCACTTTTCAACAGAACATCGATCTGCCGCTCTCGCTCGCGATCCTGATCGACACGAGCGCGTCCGAAGAGCGCACGCTTCCCGATTTGAAAGTTGCCGCACGCGCGTTTCTCGAAAACGTTCTGCGTGCAAACAAGGACGAGGCGGCGATTCTGTCGTTCACCGGTGAAACGACGCTCGAGCAGGGCTTCTCAGGAAATCTCGAACGCTTGCGACGAGCGATCGAGCGCGTGGAGTTTATTCCGCCTTCCGGCTATATCGGCGGTGGCGTGGTCGTGAATGGAACGCCGCCCATCTCCGGGACCAACCAGAGCCTTGCCGGATCGACCGCGATCTGGGACGCCGTTTGGGCCACCTCTGAAGAGTTAATCAGCACGTCCGCCGAACACACGCGCCGCGCGATCATCCTGTTAACGGACGGTGTTGACACGAGCAGCCGCATGAAGATGCAGGAGGCCATCGAACGCGCCCAAAAAGCCGACGCGCTCATTTACGCCATCGGCATTGGCGACCGCTACACGTTTAACGTGAACGAAGGCAGTTTGCGCAAGATCGCTGAGCAGACCGGCGGGCGCGCTTACTTTCCGAGCCACGAACGCGACCTGCACGAGGCGTTCAAGCAGATCCAGCGGGACCTGCGCGAACAGTACCTGGTGGCTTACGCGCCGAAAAACAAAGCGAAGGATGGCTCATATCGCAAGATTCAGATCGAGTTGGTTAATCCAAACCTCAAGCAGCTCAAGCTGAATTACCGCTCCGGCTACTTCGCCAAAAGCACAGTTCCCGAGCCTGCGACCCGCAAACGCGGCCAGGATCAATGATTCCTGGTCCCAGCGGGACCAAATGTTTATAGAAAGCGACAACAAGAGATTCGGGCTCCGTTAGGAGCCCGATATTGTTGCAGCGTCACGTCGCGCTCCGCCGTTCTATAAACATGTGGCCGCGCTGCGGCCAAGTCTCTATCCAACGCACAACTCCGTGGTCAACATTCGTTAAACCTGTTATACTCTTCCGGCCCGATGTGTCTGCCGGGCTAAACGTAAGAAACTCCGCACCTTTCCCAATTTTGTTCCTCCCGAGGTTTTCTTACTCAAAAACGTCCGAAACAGACTAGATGAGCATCAGCACCTCAGACCGGGGCCGAGTACTGATCGTCGATGACGATCGGAAAATCCGCGATCTGCTCGTTGACCTTCTCGAACTCGAAGGTTACGAGGTTTCAACTGCCCCCGACGGCGCTGAAGCAATCGACCTCGCCCTCTCCTTTGACCCGCACATCGTAGTCAGCGACGTCGTGATGCCCGTTGTCGGAGGCCTCGAACTCTGCCGCCGCCTCAAGGAATACCCTCAGACTGCGAACGTTCCTGTCCTGCTGATCAGCGGTCTTCGAACGTCGGCCGACGAAGGTATCGAAGGTCTTAACGCAGGGGCCGACGACTATCTCGATCTTCCATTTCGGAATGAAGAGTTGCTGGTAAAGGTCGCGCGGCTCGTTGAACGTCATCGCATTCAGAAACAGTTGAAGGAGAGCGAGGAACGTTATCGCAGTCTGGTTGAACTCTCGCCTGATGCGATCGTCGTTCATCGTGAGGGCAAGTTTATTTACGTCAATCCGGCGGCGGTTGAACTGTGGGGCGCTTCGTGCGCCGGCGACTTGCTCGGCAAATCGATTCTCGACGTGGTCCATCCCGACTACCACGATCACACGCGAGAGCAGATCGACTACATTCAAAAGTTTCAAAAGCCCACCACGCTCGCTGAACAAAAATGTCTTCGACTTGACGGAACACAGCTCGACGTCGAAGTCACTGGTCTACCTTTCAGTTCCGAAGGCAAGTCGGCGGTGCTTGCAGTTTTCAGAGACATCACTGAAAAGAAGCAGGCGCGTGAAGCTCTGCGAAAAGCAGAAAAGCGTTTGCGAACCGTGGTTGGAAGCGCGCCGCTAATCCTGTTTGCGACGGACAAGAACGGCATGTTCACGCTCAGCGAGGGCGAGGGATTGAAGAGTCTTTCGCTGCAGCCGGGTGAACTTGTGGGCGCGTCAGTGTTTGAGGTTTATGCCGATTCGCCCGAGGTCTGCACGAACATCCGCCGTGCTATGAAAGGCGAGTCGTTTGCTTCGTCAGTAAGCATCGGCGACCTCTGGTTCGACGTTCGCTACTCACCGCTCACCGATGAAAAGGACAACGTGCTGGGCGTGATCGGTGTTGCGACTGACATCACTGAAAGCCGCAGAGCTGAAGCTTCGATCCGCGAGAACGAGGAACGTTACCGCGAACTCTTCGAGAACGCGAACGACATCATCTACACGCACGATCTTCAGGGCAATTTCACGTCGCTCAATCGAAGCGGCGAACGCATCACGGGTTACACGCGTGAAGAAGTGGCGACGATGAACGTCGCTGATGTGATCGCGCCCGAGTATCTGGGTCTCGCGCGCGAGATGATCGCACGCAAGGCGAGTGAAGGTGTTTCGACTGTTTACGAGATCGACATTATCTCGAAACAGGGGCGACGGATTCGTCTTGAAGTCAGCACGCGCCTGATTGTCAGTAACGGCAAACCGGTGGGCGTGACGGGCATCGCCCGCGACCTGACGGAGCGCAAGCATTCCGAAGAAGCGTTGCGCGAGAGCCAGGCGTTCCTGGCCCAACAGGCGCAACGCGAAGCCATGACGCATCGCATCTCGCAGGCGATACGCTGCTCGCTTGATAGTCACGAGATTTATAAGACGGCGGTTCGCGAATTAGGTTCTTATCTCGCCGTGGATCGTTGTTCGTTGTTCATGCGAGACGACCGCGCGAAGTGTGCGACTAACGTCGCTGAGTATCACACGGAAGGCGTGCAGCCGGCGGGATCGGAATTTCCTCTCGCTCACGTGCAAAAGCTGATCACGGCGCTCGACAAAACGGGAGTCTTGCCGTTTTCGGATGCCGCCAACGATCCGCGCATCACAGACTTCTACCAGAACATCCTCTCGAAATTAAATGTCAAGTCGATCATGTACGTGGCGATCCGAGTCGGCGATGATGTGCCCGCAGCGTTTGCACTCTCTACCACTCGAGAGATTCGCGAGTGGAGTGAAGCTGATGTCGCGCTCGCGAAAGCGGTCGCCGATCAAACAGGCATCGCAATCAAGCAGGCCGAGCTTTACCAGAAAGCCGAGAACACGTCGATACGCGAGGCGCTCGTAAATCGCCTGACGATGGCGATTCGCGCGTCGTTGAGTTTGTCCGAAGTTCTGCGCACCGCGACGGTTGAGTTGGGCAAAGCGCTCAACGCATCCCGAGTTCACCTGCTTCTATCGAACAGCGAAGGAGTGGATGCACCGCTCGAGCATGAATATCTCGCGCCGGAAGTGAAAAGCGCGAAGCAAGTTGGGATTGACTATAACAATCCGATTAGCCGGCTGCTCGCGAGTTCGAGCAAGTCGATCATCATTGACGACTCGCTCGATCCTGACGCTGCGTCGATTCCGCTGCGAGAGTACGTGCGCGCACACGCGGAGAGGTTTGATATTCGTTCTCAGATCAACTACCCGCTGATCGTCAAAGGACAGTTTCGCGGTGTTCTCTCCATTCACCAGACGGATCGCAAGCGACTATGGACCGAAGATGAAGTCGCGCTCGTGGAAGCGCTTGCGGAACGTTTGGCCATCGGCATCGCGCAGGCCGAGCTGTTTGAGATGGTCGCGCGCGGGAAGACTGAATGGGAGACGACGTTCGACGCGATGTCTGACGGCATCTTCATCTTCAATCGCGGCGGTGTGTTGAGTCGCGTGAATCGCGCGGGCGCAACGATGGAAGCTGTTCATCCACGGCTGCTGCTGGGACGGCAATGTTGCGACATACTGCGAACGAGTGACGAAGACGAAACATGCGTGGTTGAGAAAGCACTCGAAACAGGTCGCAGCGTCACCATCGAAATCACGCCGACGCGTCTCAACCGCCCGTTACTGGTAACCGTCGAGCCCGTTGTTGACGAAAACAACCGGACGCAAGGAGTGGTTTGCACCGCACGCGATCTGTCCGATCTGCGCAAGGTCCAGGCAGTCGCACGCGAGCATCAATCGTTGTTGACAAACATTCTCGAGAGCGCGCGCGAGTCGATTTATGCAGTCGATCCGAATGGCAACTTCAAATGGTGCAACACGGCAACGTTGAAAGGTCTCGGGTTTCAACGCAGTAACTTCATCGGCCGGCCGTTGCTCAGCATGGTCTATGAAGGCGATCGCGATCTGGTAAGAGAAAAACTTGACGCGGCGTTAAGGGGCCTGCCGCAAACCTACGAGATGCGCTACTTCTCGCGCGAGGGACAACTGCGTTACGCACGCGTAGACAATTCTCCGCTCGTCGTCGACGGGCGAACTACGGGCGTGCTTGGAATCGCTCGCGACATCACGGAGCAGAAGGAAGAACGAGAGCGTGCGGCGCGTGCTGATAAGTTGCGCGCGCTCGGGCAACTCGCGTCGGGTGTGGCCCACGACTTCAACAACTCGCTCGCAGCGATCCTCGGGCGTGCGCAGTTGCTGCGACGTCAGATCACGGAACCAGCGCTCGTTCGAAATCTCGACATCATTCAAACCGCAGCCGAAGACGCGGCGGCTACAGTGCGTCGCATTCAAACGTTCGCGCGGAAGTCGCCGGTGAAGGAGTTTGAGTTAGTCGACGTCGGTAGTCTGGTAAACGATGCGGTCGAGATAACCAGAACGCGCTGGCAGAATGAAGCGCGTGTGCGCGGGCAGGAGTACGAAGTCAAGCTCGATACTGCGACTGGACTCGACACCTACGGAAGTGCTTCGGAGTTGCGCGAAGTTTTCGTCAATATGATCGTCAACGCCGTTGATGCGATGCCGAAAGGTGGAAACCTTTACATCACCTGCCGCTGCAATGACGGGCGACTGCAGCTCACGTTCAAAGACGATGGCATGGGCATGCCCGAAGACGTGCGGCAGAAGATCTTCGAACCGTTCTTCTCGACGAAGGGCGCGCACGGCACGGGTCTTGGATTGTCGGTCAGCTACAGCATTATCGAACGGCACGAGGGTTCGATCAGCGTTGTGTCGGCACCGGGCAAAGGCACGGAGTTTACGATCGATCTGCCGGCTGCGATGGCTGAGAGTTCAACGGAGGAAGCGTCTGCGGTGCCGGCCGTTATACCTCGTCTCAGGATTCTAGTCGTGGACGATGAAGAACCGGTAAGAGAAACGCTCGCCGAGATGCTCGTTGCGGTTAATCACACGGTTGAGCTGGCGGGAAGCGGACACGAAGCGGTGGAAAAGATGCGCACTGGAGCTTTTGATTTCGTGTTTACTGATCTCGCGATGCCGGAAGTTGATGGGTGGGAAACCGCGCGGATGATTCGGAGGGGTTGGCCCAACGTGAAGATCGTGCTCGTCACTGGTTATGGTCCAACTACGGAGCCGCCTTTAGGTGACGAGAATCTGGTCGACGCCATCATTGGCAAACCGTTCGACTTCGGGCAAGTCGGCGCCACACTCAACACACTCACGAGAGCGCGCGAGTTCCATGATGCGAGAGCTTAGTTAAAGTTCATTATCCCGGCGCTGGCAGCAAAGCCGACACCGAAGCCCACCACGATCGCCGGACCAGACCATTCATTCTTTTCCGCCAACATGAAGCCCGTCGACGCGCTCGACAAGTTTCCGTAGCGCTGCAGGACCTGGTATGAGCCGTGCACTTTCGCGGAGTCGGGCGGGAGATCGAGTTGTGAACAAACGCCGTCGAGAATCTTTTTGCTGCCGGTGTGAATCAGGCAGTCGTCAACTTCAGTAAGATTCGAAACCGGCGAATCGGGGTGTTGCAGAACGTTCTTGACGGTCGTTACCGCGTAATGCGCGCCGCGCGTGGGAACGCTCGGCTGCATGAAATACTGCGGCCTTCCTTTGAGGAAGGGGTGTGAGCTGTTGCTGACCATCGTGAGCAGGTTCATATCGTTTGGCTGATCGTTGGTCAGGTGGGAAATGGGGCCGAACGCGGGCTTTCCTTCTTCACTGCCTACCAGCAAAGCGACCGCGCCGTCGCCGAAGAGCATCGATTGGATGACGAAGGTGGTATCCAACCTTTGTTGTTCAAACTGATCTGGATCAATCCTGCCGTCCTTTCTGAGTCTGACGAGCTCGCGATAGCCGGAATACTCTTTACTCATGAGTGGGGCCACGTATGGCGTGTGAGCTTCGGCCATCACGACGATTGCGAGTTGTTGCGGGTTGGCGGCGAGGTACCATTGAGCAACTTCGATCGACTTGAGGAGTACTGAACAACCTTGCGCCTGCATGCTGACAGTGCGCAGGTTTCGGGAGAGTAGTCCGTGCGTTTTACCCATAATCTCTGAGGCCAGGCACGGCAGCATTTGATCGGGAGTGTTGGTGGCGGCGACCAGCAGGCCAATCCGGTTGGGATCGCCGCCCCACTCGCGTATGCAACGTTTCGTGGCAGCAACGCCGAGATCAGTGGTGGAACTGGTGGCGATTTTTGCTTTGCCGCAGAGATAGTCTGGATAATTTTCGAGAGTTGAGTATCGCTGGTCGACCCCGAGACTGCTGATGGTGTTGATGAGTTCCGGGGAGAGCTTATGCATGAGACTTCCGACCAGCTCAGTGGTCTTGAAGACATTCTGAGGCACTGAAGTCGCAGCGGATAACAGGTTGATCATGTCGTTGTGTCTACTCCAAACAGAGAGGGGGTTTGCCGCATCGGAGAGTCTACCCGACCAGTCCGACTGTCTGGTTGAGTAACAACCCTCGTGCCGCATTTTCGGAGCCCGTGGATTTAGTGATAAATGGCTGTTTTCTGAGGTATTTAGGCGAGTTTCAACTTTCGGTTGGAATCACAAATTTTTGCCGATCTGGATACCACGTACCCACGCCCCTAAAATCCGCATTATTGCTGGGACTTTTGACGCACACTCACGATGGGTATTCTGATACTAGATATACACTTGGAAATTCGGGATACAACGCCTCAACGCCTCAACGTCACACCCGCCCAGCGTCCCAGCGTTTCCCACTGGCTCGACCCTTTACAGAACCGTTTATAAGAAGCGAGCTTGTATTGTTTATGTTCCAGCCGGTGTGGACTGTCCCTGGAATTGGCTTGGATTGGCTTGCGGATCACCCTCAACAGATTCAAGAATTAGTTGGGCGATGGCCATTCCGGAGTAAAGTGTAATCCCCGCTTTACCCAGGTTAATAATCTCGAGGGTCAGAGTTCCATTGAACCCACTGTGGACGGTAGGAGCCGTGAAGTGGACCAGCAAACCGCATCGGGCAAAGGAGCTTTTCCCTTCAATCCGCGCCGCAAGCGTTTGTCCCGGTATAAGCGGCAGCGTAACGGTTTCCTGAGTACGGCCCAAAACAAAAAGGTGGGGTTTCAGCACATACCCTGTAGCAGGTATTTCCAGGTGCTCACTATTTCTTGCTAAGAACGTCGCAATCTCGCCCTGACTCACGTCGTAATTGAATGCGCCTGCTCTGGGTACAGAAAGCGCGCCAGCCAAATGAAGATCCACAGCAGTTGTGTCATAAGGACAGTTAGAGTATTCAGCGCTGCGAGGCTGAGGATCAGGAGTGATAATCACACGACCCTCATCTATCGCTTTTTGGATTTCAAGATTGCTCAGGATCATTCGCTGAAAATGTTCTCTCTAGGCACCCTTACGTTTTGAGATGTGATCTCGAACGGTTGGGCAGGAAGACGCACAAGAACGCTACTCCCGTTACTATCGTTGCCTTCGTTGAGCCTTTGTACACTCATCAAATTTTGTTCTACCCTAACTTTGTTTTCGGGCGCAAAAAGAGAGATTTTGCCAACTTCGGACGTGTCTACCACCACAGCGTATTCATCCGGAAACATTCCGGGCTCAATAGAGCATTTCACCCATGAACTCATTTCAGATCCTTCCCTCGTGTTTAGCAGTGTCTGAGCTTTAGGTTCGTCAGAATTTCCAGTGACGCTACTTTATTCCTTTGGGAAGTAACCGCCAACTCTTTTCTTTTGTCGAAAGTGGCTATCTTTTGCCGATTCCGGCTATGGGTTAGAGGCGGCAGAAATCATCTGGGCGTATAGCGCGAACCTTTGATGAGACCGAAGAGGGTTCCGGCTCCGAGGTTCGTTAGGGTGGATAACGACTCAGTTAATTTTTCGATAGACGCACTCTGCGTGGGGACAACCGCGAGGACGATGTAGCAAGCGAGAAAAATAAGGGTTAACGCAAACATCAGCCACACGTCGAAGCGTGCATCGGCAGGTTTGCGGGCGGGTGGACGCCTAGCCATAGATCAACAACTGCGCCACTAGCGTGGCGATCATGCCTCTTATTTGTAACTACTGAACGTGGCGCTGTGAGGTCTCTGAATTATCGACTCCGCGGCTTATGGAATCTTTGGACTCCTCTTTCCTGAATGGGTACAGCACGCTCTGCCAGAGGATGTGTCGCGTGGACTTGGGAATTGACAAGACCAACAGCACCAATGCTACGGAGAGGATCGT